>JALOMS010000164.1 GCA_025455345.1 Thermoflexibacter sp.
GAGATCGTTCTAGGCACGAACTGCGGTGGCTCCGATGGCTATGCCAGCCCTGAGTGGACCACGGCTGCTACCTCCTTCACCTTCACGGGACTGACCGCCGGTGCCTACAAGTTCTACTTCGCCACGGTGTGCGGAGGGGACGTGTCGGAGTTTATCGTGATTGATGATGTTAATGGCGGTTGAATAACTGCCACTGGTAGGAAAGGCGCAGCTCCAGGTTCGGGGCTGCGCTTTTTTTATTCTAGTTCGGCGATTTTTTCTTTGAGCCAGTCGTAGGAGGCGATGCCTTTTGGTTCGGCTTCGGCGACTTCTTTTTTGAGTTTTTCGAGGGCTTTCTTGTCCCCGGGAATGATTTTGGTGAGTTGTTTGGTGAATTTAATGAGCAGGTTATATCCAACTCTTTTTGCTAAAGAAAAGTCCTTATGGCGATTTATATACGTCCTAAAACTATCCATTAAGGAGTATAGAGGTTCTAACTCATCCATTTCATAATAAGTCGAAAGTAACATTGTTTTTGAGTTGAGATTATAAGTGAAATCTTCGTATTCGACAGTTCTCAATAGTTCAATTACTTTGTCAAATTTTTATGTAATTTTGAACGCAGTTTTAGGAAATATAATTCCTTACAACTTCATAAAACATATCTGATGACTTGACCCCAATTTTTCAAATTATTCAATGTGGACTTTCTTTAAAATTACTTTCGCATGAAACCAACTTTTACAACATTTATTTTTTTGCTTGGACTCTTTTTTCACTTTCAACTTATAGCCCAACAACAGCTCTCTCTCTCGGATGCTATACAAAAAGGATTGGCACAAAATTTTGATATTCAAGTAGAAAAACGCACTGTCGAGATTGCTAAAAACAATAATGATTGGGGGCAGGCGGGGCGTTATCCTACGATTAACCTTAATGCTAACCAAGGCAATGTTTATAATAATGTCGTAAATCCTGCGGCGTTCCAACAAGGGACTGTTATCAATAACAATATCGTTCCGTCTTTGACCTTAGATTGGACGATTTTTGATGGGTTTGCAATCAATATTAATAAAAAACGTTTTGAAAACTTAGAAGCACAGTCCGAAGGTAACACCAGAATTGTGATAGAAAATACCGTACAAGCAATCATACGCGCATATTATAATGCGGTCTTAGCCAATGAGTTAATCAATATTTTAAAACAAGGCATGGACTTGTCCCATGATACTTATGACTACGTATTATTTAAAAAGGAATTAGGAAATGCTGTTACAGGAGATGTTTTATTAGAAAAAAGTAATTATTTGACGGACTCCTCAGCCTATATCAACCAACAGATGATTTATCGCAATTCACAAAGAGATTTGAATGTATTGATGGGTGAAATAGACATGGAAAAGACTTACGAGCTTACGGATAAACTCATATTCAGCGATATAAGCTATAACCTCAAAGAATTGGAGGAGAAAATGTTTGCCAGCAATGCTAACTTACAAACTCTGCGTATCACTCAAGAAATTCTCAGAAATGATGTTGAGCTTCGCAAAGGAGACATGATGCCAAGGGTAGGGTTTAGCATGAGTTCGAGCTATAATATCAACCGCCAAGATTTGAGTAATGCGACTTTCCCTGATGGCAGAGCCCGCCCTAATAATGTGGCAAAGAACCTCAATGCTTTTGGCAATATTACATTTACAGTTCCTCTATTCAATGGGGGCATTATTCAAAGGAATATTCAAAATGCTAAAATTACAGAACAAAATGGACAAACTCGCATAGATAATCTAAGCAATCAGCTACGCAGAGATTTGGCAAATACGTATGACCTCTATAATTTGAGAAAGCAACAAGTAAAAATAGCCATAGAAAACAAAAATGCCGCACAAACTAATTTGCGCTTGGCAGAAGAAAAATTTCGTACTGGCTCTATTAATTCGTTTGATTACAGAATCTTACAACAGAATTACTTGAATATTGCTTTTAGTGAACAGCAAGCCATCTTCAATTTTATAGACGCAAATACCTTTCTCTTAAGACTGACAGGTGGTATAGTAGCTGAAAGAAGATAAAAACATGAATTATTTAATCTATACTCCATTAAAAAAAATATGAAAATTATAGCGATTGGAAGAAATTATGTGGCTCATATTGAAGAGCTTAAAAACGAGAAACCTGATGACCCTGTTGTTTTTTGTAAACCAGACACGGCTATACTAAAAGATAATGCGCCTTTTTATCATCCTGACTTTTCTCAAGATATTCATCATGAAGTAGAAGTCTTATTAAAGATAAGTAAAGAAGGGAAAAATATTGACCCTAAGTTTGCTCACAAATACTATGAAGAAATAGGTTTAGGCATTGACTTCACCGCCAGAGATTTACAGGCAAAACAAAAGGCAAAAGGATTACCTTGGGAAATTGCTAAGGCATTTAACGACTCTGCCCCGATTTCGAATTTTGTTCCTAAAACGGAATATGCAGATTTGAAAAATCTCAATTTTCATCTTTTAGTCAATGGAGAGCTTCGCCAGAAAGGGAATACAAGTTTGATGCTCTATGATTTTGATACGATAATCGCTTATATCTCCAAATTTTTTATGCTCAAGAAGGGAGATATAATCTTTACAGGCACTCCAGCAGGCGTAAATGCTGTCAAAATAGGAGACAGATTAGAAGGTTTTATTGAGGATAAAAAGTTTTTTGACTTCGAGGTAAAATAATCAATACCAATATTGTTTAAACTTTGACAAATTATCAAACTTTGTCAAAGTTTGATAATTTGTAGTGCTTTGATAAGCAATGATTTACTGCTTGATTAGTTTCTTAACTTCACTTTCATCTATGCTTACTTTGTATTTATTTCTTAACTCTATCAACATTTCTTTTTCCAAAAACTGCTGATAATCTGAAATAACAGCACCCTTAGTTTCATTTAACTCTTTGGAGCGCGGTGCCTGAATTTCTTTGATAATTATCAAATGGGATTTATTAGCTTCTCTGACTACATATTCTCCTATTTCCCAATTGGTCAAATCCAACGCCTTATTATCACCTTTCTGGAAAGTTCCCTCGTTGTATTGGAGGGTAAGGGGATTGTATTGGTTAAATTTGTATAAAAGCATCGTTTTGGTAGAGCTATAAATTGTGTATTGTAAGCCGCCATTCTTCTTAGCCACAAGCCCTAAGTTCTTTTGTGCTATTTTAGGAGCTGGTATTCCCACACTTGTAAGATATGCTTTGACTAAATCTATGCGTTCTTGCACTAATCCATTAGACTCGCCCTGTGTATAATATCCTTTGATTTCCAATACTGCTGAAGTATCTTTTCTCATAAAATCTATAATTTTGGTCAAGCTATTCCATTGTGTAGAGGTAAGCATATTGCTTTTTTTGAGGAAAAGAGTTTCATCAAACTGTTGTCTTACGTCTTCTATATAATCTTTCTTTAGTTCTGTTTTCAAAGAATCTATCACAGATGCTCTATCAGAGGTATATATTGCCGCTTTTGCTCTGACATCCCATTGATACTTCTCGCGATTCGCTTGGAAAAACTTCTCTAATCCTTGATTATCAGATACTCCTTTTCCCCATACCTTTTCTTCCATAATCTTGAATAAGAGCATTCCCTCCCGATATTCATTGACCAAATAACGAAATTCTGGAAATTTTACTTCCAAGTTTTCTTCTTCATAATTCAACAAGCTATTTTCAACAAATTGACTATAAAGACTTTCCATGTATTGGGCAGGGGAAGTATTAGGGCGATTTTGTTGTTCTCTTTCTATGAAGCTGAAAAAGTCCTTGATGCGATATGCCTTTTTATTGATAGAAAAAAGGACTTTGGTGTTATTTTCATCTGCGCGGTTGAAGTTCCAAACCGCTTTGACCAAAGAAGAATCCGCCTTGCTAAAAGCGTATAATTTATTCTTATCATTTTCCTCGAACCTATTTTCTTTTCTCAATCGCCTCACTAAAAAAGTGCGATTAAGCTCCGAGCGAGAATCTTTGGATACCCTTTGTTTTAAGATATTTTCTATTTCATTGAAAGATGCAAGTTCCTTTCTTTCAATCAGTTTAATGATATGCCATCCGTAGGGACTCCTGATAGGTCGGGAGATGGCACCTACTTCTTTTAACCCAAAAGAAGCCTCAGCTAAGGGTTTGACTAAATTTCCAGAAGAAAACCACTGGTCTAAGATACCACCGTTGCTCTTACTCCTTCCGTCTTCGGAATATTGTTCACAGAGCTTGTCCCATGACTCGCCTTGTTGGAGTCTTTTGCTAATCTCCATGATTTTGTTTGCGGCTTGTAATGAATCATTATCAGGGCGAATAAAAATATGTGCTATCTTGACTTCTCCATTAGAAGGGCGACGCTCCATGACTTTCAAAATATGATACCCGAATCGAGTGCGGAATATGGGTGATACTTGATTGATTGGGGTTTTATAAGCCATATCCTCAAACTGATATACCATCTGTAGGGAGGTGAAATAGCCCAAATCTCCTTGGTTTTGCTTGCCAGAGGGGTCATCTGATATTTCTGATGCTACTTTGCCAAAGTCTTCCCCTGCGATAATCCTCTGGCGAGTCGCTTGGATTTTAGTATATGCGGCTAAGGAGTCCTCTGGAAGTGCGTCAATTTCTGCTTTGACCAATATGTGGGAGGCACGGATTTCTTCTTTGAGGCGTTCGTAAGCCTCTCTTACTAAGTCATCTGTAACTTTGTTTTCGGTCAAATAGGGCTTAGCTAATTGTTTTTTGTACTCGGCAAATTCATTGACAAATTCTTTGGTAGTATCCATTCCGCGACTTTTGGCTTCTTCTACTTTCAGCTTGAAATTAGTAAAAAGTTCCAAATACTCTCGGATACTTTGCTCCGAGTAGGCACTTGAGTCATTGGTATTGTTTTTCTCATAAACATACTTGAACTCGCCCACAGAAACCGAGTTTTTTCCCACAGTAATAAGTTGTGGGTCTTTCTTGTCCACTACGGAAGCATTGTAAGTAGTAGCATTGGTGGTGCTTGGCTTAGAAGTTTGGCAACTTTGTACAAAGATAGAAATACAAACAATTGATAATAAATAAGTTATTTTTTTGAATAATAAATGATGATAACTACCCATGATTTTATTTAAAAAATTTAATTAAACACTTATTTCCCTATTTTTTCATTTTTGATTGCTTTCAAATGTTTATCAAAAAGTATGACATAATCTAAGACGAGTTCGGCAGCTTTGATAAAAAACACTTGGTTAATTCTTTCAAATCTATCCGTAGGTCTGTGGTAATCAGGATGGTCTTCCACTCCAAAATAGATAAAGGGTATCCCTGCTTTGTGGAAGGGACCATGGTCTGAAGAGTAAGTCCAATCTTGCACACCCCCACTCATACTTTCCGGCATATCATGCCCAAACTTTAATGATACTTCATATTTGATAATATTTTTAGTAAAATAATTTTTTAAGAAAGGATAATGATAAATTCCACAAGCATAGAGTTCGTTTTTATCACTCTTACTAATCATATCTATATTGATATTCATTACGATTTTTTCTTTAGGCACAGGTGGAAAATCTACAAAATGATAAGCTCCTTTAAGTCCCATTTCCTCTGCGTCCACAGCTACAAAAATTATAGAATGGTCTGGGCGATTTTTATGAAAATACTCTGCCATAGCCAATAGGCTTGCAATACCAGAGGCATTGTCGTCAGCACCATTGTAGATTTCATTATTTCTAATTCCTAAGTGGTCGTAGTGAGCGGTCAGCACAATAAACAAGTCTTTGTTGAGCTTGCCCTCGATATAACCGACCAAATTTGTTCCGCTAATCTTGGTATTTGGTGCGGCATTGCCTACGCTAAAAGCAGGTGTAAAAGAGAAGTTTTGTTCGTAATACCCGTCAAAAGGCATAAGTTTGAACTCCAAAAATCGTTTGATAATATATTCTTGGGCTTTTTTACTGCCAGCACTCCCTACTTTTCTACCTTGAAAGTCGTCTGAAGAAAGCGTTTTGATGTCTGTTAGGAGTTGAAGCGCATTGAACTTACCCTGTGCCTGAGAGGGCAGGGAATAGACTAAAAAAATAAATAAAAAAGTCAAAATTAAAAATTGCCTCATAGCATTGTTTTTTAGAGTTTACAGAATATTGACTTAGTAAAGCATAATAAGTTGTTGCTTTAGAAAAGGAAATATTAAACCTAATGAACTGAAAAATAAATAAGTTGATAAGTTTTAAGCTATTCTGCCAAAATTAGCATATTCTATTTCCTGCAAAGTTAATTAAGTATTTTACTTTTGTTTCTCTGCTTAGAGAGGTTTTTACAAAAAAATAAATGTCCTCCCACACAGAGAAAACATTTATCAATAAAGAATAAGATTATCTTGACCTTACTTACTCTCGAACTCAGCAACTACCTTAATAGTAGCCATAGGTTTCCAATCGGGGTTCGTTTTTTGGAGATTTTCTAAGGCGCGCTTTTTAGCTTCTTCGAGCGACTTGCATCCTAAAGCTACCCCATGAGCTAACAATACCTTACCTGATTCACTCGTGTAAAAACTCTGAACGATAATACCGTAGCCTTTTTTGTTGGTATCTGTATAAGCAACAGTTTTCCCTTTGGAATACCCTTTTTCATAAAAGCGGTCTTCAATGATAGATGAAAGCTCATCTTCTGACGCATTATAAGCGTAATAGTAGTTCACATTTTGTGAATTTTTGTCTTTGGCTACGCACACGCTGGACTGTGCCTGCCCCTGAAAAGCTAACAATAATGTCATCAAAAAAGATAACACCATGCTATTTCTGAAAAAAACAAAGCGTTTACTCATTTAACACAAGAAGTGTAGTAAAAAGTATAAAAGTCAAGTTTAGTTTTAATAAGTGAAGTGGGGTAATTGAGGGAAATAAATATAATTAGGTAGTAAGTAAAGAATCTATAATTATAATTATTGTCAAGGGTTAAAATATGATATAATTCTACTTTATTGCTAAATTAAACATATTTGAAATCAAAACAAAATATCTTAGATAAAAGTTTTAAAATTCCTAAAATATCACCATTCTTGTTATATCTTTAGATGCGACTATTCGTCTATCTCACAAAAGAAAAATTAATATTTAAGCATGAAAATTATTGATGCTCATCTACATATATGGAACTTAGAAAAAGTTGATTATTCTTGGTTGACCGCAGATTTAGGGGTCTTGTACCAAAACTACGAATTAAATGCCATGCCGCCATTGATGGCACAGGCTGGCGTGAGCAAAGCTATTTTAGTACAGGCGGCAAATAGCATTGAGGAAACAGACTTTATGTTAGCAAGTGCTGAAAATAGCGATTTTGTGTCAGGAGTAGTGGGGTGGCTACCACTGCTAAACCCCGACTTAACGGCAAAGTATTTAGAAAAATATAAGAAAATTAGCTTATTTAAGGGGGTGCGCCACTTGATTCACGACGAGCCTAATCCTTATTGGGTCTTGCAAGATACGGTCATAGAAAGTCTAAAACTCTTGGCAGACAATGGGATACCTTTTGACGTAGTAGGTGTTCTAAGCGAACACTTGGCGTGCGTCAAACAATTAGGAGAGAAAATTCCTCATTTGTATATGATGATAGACCACCTCAATCACCCAAGAGGTATGCTCTCTGCCCAGATTATGGGGAAATGGGAAGAGGGCTTGAGAGAAGTAACCCAAAACCCCAAGGTTTATGCAAAAATTTCAGGTTTGGGAACAGCAGTGAGCAAAAAATCAGCACAACTATCTCAAGAAGATATGAAGCCTGCTATTCTAAAGGCTATCGAATCGTTTGGTGCAGATAGGTGCTTGGTAGGCGGGGACTATCCTGTTTCTTTATTAGCAGAAAACTACCCAACAACTTGGAAGTTTTATCAGAATATTATTGATGAAATGCTAAGCCTTGCCGAAAGGGAAAGCATATATTGGGAAAATGCAAATAAGTTTTATAAATTAGCGGTCTGAAAACCCAGTACGATTATATCAATCACTTGGTCAAAGATTAGTAAAAAGCCTAAATAAGATACAATAATATACCATGTTTAAAATCAAATTAGAATTAGAACCAAGAACTTACGACTTAGAAAATGTGAGTTATTCTCTTAGTAGCTATGCAGACTCTCCTGATAGTGGCGCGCCATACAAGGATTATGTTAGCTTTACGATGAGTATAAAAATGAATAAGGTCGACCAAAGTTTTTTGGATTGGTGTATCGGAGGTGCTACACTACGCAAAGACGGGAAAATCACAGTCTTTGACCCAGATAGGGAATTGATAGTCAAAACTTTGACATTCAAAAAAGGGTATTGCAGTGCATTGAACGGTAGTATTTATGCTCATGATGATTATAATAGCTACCCTATGAGTTTTACAATCATTGCTGAAAAATTAACTATCCAATTAGAAAAGTCAAAAGGGAGAAGAAAATCAGATGATGAATAATTTTATCATTGGCAAAGCAACTTATAAGCATATTTTCAGTCTTTAAAATACTTAGCTTGTTTTGTATATCACTTATAAGGAATTGAACTTTTATAAGCGTTCTTTGTATTAAAGTCCCATTGGGACGATATATTGGTAGAAAACGTAATTTTAACACAGCCTGTAAGTCCCATAGGGAC
>JALOMS010000769.1 GCA_025455345.1 Thermoflexibacter sp.
GTGATGAAAAGAATATTTTTAACGTTTAATTTGTGTGAAGTTTTTGGGTCTAATTTGCAACAGCGAATCGCTATTTTGGGCTTGGACAAAAGTATAAGATTAAGGAATTTAGACTTTCTTATAGGACTACACAAG
Organism: Thermoflexibacter sp.; assembly: GCA_025455345.1. Lineage (GTDB taxonomy): Bacteria > Bacteroidota > Bacteroidia > Cytophagales > Thermoflexibacteraceae > Thermoflexibacter. The sequence continues at coordinate 136 of JALOMS010000769.1, forward strand.
CAAGTAAACCATAGCAAAAACATTTAAAATTACAAATTATTAAGTTTTAGCCTTTTTTGCTATGGTCTAATATGAAAAAAAACTTGGGTTTAGAACATTCCTCAATCCTCATAATAATAACCAAAAATAATTCCCATCTCATCTTCGCTTGTTAGTCCAAAATTTACTATTCTATTGGTAGTGTTGTTGTAGGTAATTTCAGAAATTAATCCTTCTCCTGAATTTAGCGTGATAGGAGGCGTAAAATTGGTAAAGGTTGGATGCTCCCAATCGTCCGTACTATAGACTATTGCTCCATTTCTTGTTCCTCCTGCGATTTTGATGACAAACTTTTCCCCTAATTTGTGCATGTGAGAAGTCAAAGCAACGATGCGTGTTCTTTTGTTTACTCTAAAAGTTCTGGAAATAGTAGTACGCTGATTGGCAGGAAGATTAATACTTGTATTCCCCCAGTTAATGACTTTGACTTTGTTTTTGACCTCTGATTCGGGAACAGTATGTAAGTTAATGCTTACTTCGCCTGGGATAGGGAAAATACCCTTATTGACATAATGAGCATTCATATCAAATGCCATATTAGGACTCATCTCCAAGGCTGTACCTTCGGGGAAAGTATAGTTCATATAAGGCGTTTGCGTACCTGCCCAAAAGACATGATAGCCCATGGAGATTGCAGTCGCAAAGTTGAGATTGCCATTGGGTTGGCGCAAATCCCTAATAATATCAAACTTGGGTATAATATTAGTAGGCGTATTAGAGCCAAAAGTATATAAGATAAAGTGATGACTACCAGCTCTCATTTTGATTTCTATACGATTGACTAACAATGGATTGGCATTATTTGCCTGTCTATACATAAATAACTCCCTTTCAAAATTAGGCGCAATCTCAAAAAGAGGTAAGGTCAACTGCATACCCTTGCCTACCACAGGCGGAGTTAAAGGCTCAAATTTGGGATAGGTAACCGAGCTATCTTCTAAGACTTTTTCATCTACGACTTTGCCCTTTTCTGGCGCACCAGCCTCTATCCAACGACGGATAAATTCTATTTGTCCATTGGTCAAGGGACGACTCCCCAAAGGCATAGGACTGCCGTAATCCTTATTGCTATGGTGGTCTGCTGGGGTTTGCTGTAATTTATGAAATAAAAAACTTTGGTCTGCCTTAAAAAACTTTGGTCTGCCTTAAACGGTTTTACGCGTAACATTCCATCAGACTTCGCATTAGGATTGTTGGGTGAGATATTGATGAGATTGGTAAAAGCAACAGATTTTTCTAAAACTAATCCATGTTGCTTAAAACTACCATCAGTTTTAGAAGCATGACACCCACTGGTAGCACAGTTCTTCTCAAAAATCTGATTTTGAATTACTTGAAAAGAATCTACTTCCTGTTCTATGCTTTCCTGTTTACAAGCATTTACAAGAATCACAAGGCTGACAAGACCTGTCAAACAAATAAATTTTATATGATAACGCAAAAGTAAAATATTGGACATTGGATTATGGAGGTTAGTAGGGTATAAGACATACAAATATACATAAAGTTTAAATCATCTCGAAAATATTTTATAAACAAACAAAGGGAAAGTATTTTTGTTGAACTAATTGTTAAGAGTTATTTATTTTTTTAAGTATAGCCAAATCAAAAAACATGAAAAAACTTATTTTTAATCAAGTGGGGAAACCTGAAAATGTTTTATCCATAGAAGAAACAACTATTCCTCAACCCCAAGCGGGCGATGTCTTGGTTCGTGTCAAAGCAAGCCCTATCAATCCTTCTGATGTAGCATTTGTTGAGGGGGGCTACGGTATTCGTCCCCAACTTCCTTCAGGTGCGGGTTTTGAAGGCGCAGGAATCATTGAGGCAGTGGGCGAAGGGGTAAATCTTCCTTTGGGGGCAAAAGTAAGTTTTACGTCGATTGGGGCTTGGAGCGAGTATGTAACTGTGCCTGCGAAGTCATTGATGCTACTTCCTGATACCATGCCTTTGGAGATAGGAGCGCAGGTTTTTGTCAATCCTATTACCGCATGGGCGATGTTGTACGAGTCTGGCTTGCGTAAAGACGATTACTTATTACTCACAGCAGGAGGCTCTACCTTTGCCCAATTGGTCGTACAGATGGCGGCAAAAAAGGGAGTCAAAACCATCTGCACCGTCCGCAGAAATGACCAAATACAACAACTCCGTGAGTTGGGAGCTTGGGAAGTAATCAATACAGAAGAAGTAAATCTGGCAAAAAAAGTAAGAGAACTTACAGAGAAAAAGGGAGTTAATTACTGTTTTGACGCAGTAGGTGGCGAAATAGCCAGCCAAGCGATACAATGCCTCGCTTACAAGGGGACTTTGTTGGTTTATGGAATGTTAAGCCTCAAAGAAATGCAAGTACATAACGGTTTAATGATTTTTAAAAACCTTTCTGTACGCGGTTTTTGGCTGACTACTTGGCTACAAGAAGCAAGCAAAGAAGTAAGAAAAGAGGCAACTAATGACATTATTAGTATGTTGAATCAAGGAGAACTCAAAGTAAAAGTGGACAAAACTTATGAACTTGACCAATTCAAAGAGGCTTTATTACACGCACAGGGAGAGGGTCGTACAGGCAAGATACTGCTAAAAATCTAAAATTCTCAAATTGTATAAACAGAAAAATTGCCTAAAATTCAGTTTCTTAATCTTTTGAAAAATATTTCCATTAGATTGGACAAAACGGACTTGATACAGACTGAAGTGAACATTAAGTGAGTAGGATTTTGATTGTAAAATACGCTTTAGCGTGTTCTGCTCATTATCAGATATTTATGCTAAACTCGTGCTTTAAAAAAAGTTATCTTATAAATTCCATTTCTTAAAAAAATGGAATTTATAAGCCTATTTCTTCTAACATTTTATTTGCTCTCCAAAAGTAGAGGAAAAAATTTTCCGCCCATTTCCTGACCTTGAGGAATGGCAGGAACGCCATTTAATAGACTTGTATTCGCATCTGATTTCACGCCGTCTTTAAAGACATTTAACACAAACGCTCTCCTTTGTCTTTCTGTTTTGTTTTCATAAGAGCCATGCATCAATAAGGGATGATGAAAAGTAGCGTACCCTTTTTTGAGAGGAATTGCTATGGGCTTGAACTGTGCGATTTGTTCTTCTGTCAAAAATTTTTTTACTTCTGAATCAACGTACAGGAGTAATTTGCAAGCCGAAGTACTTATACAAAAGAGGGTTTGAAGCGGCGGAGATACCATCTGGAAAGAGTATTACGATTTCCTGCTTTTTTAAAGAATTTTTGTTGACAATGACC
>JALOMS010000165.1 GCA_025455345.1 Thermoflexibacter sp.
TTTGCTTACACCTCTATATTTCCTGATACTGCATGGAAAATCGCACAGAAAAACTACGAAAAAGCGCAAAGCCTTAACTATATCAAGGGCATGGCAGGGCGGCTTATTGTAAAGGTTCTGCTTTTTTTTAGATGGGCAATTATTATTTAGATATTCAAAATACCTTAGAAGCATTGCGCCTATACGAATCTGTGAATGATAAGGCGGGTATGGCAAACACTTGTTCGGGTTTGGGCATTAGCTATGATGCCCAAGGACAAAACTCACTGGCGATAGAATATTTGGAACGCGCATCCTCCTATGCCGCTGATATTCAAGATATTAGAAGTATGGGGGTATCTTCTTCAAATCTTGCGAATGTTTATAGTAAAATAGGACAACCTGAAAAGGGTCTTTTGCTTGCTCAAAAGGCTGAAAAAATCCTTAGGGGCTTGCCCAGCGACATGCGAGCATACGATTATACGCTCAATGCTATCTGTGAAGCATATTTGGCAATGAAAGATTACAATAATGCTTTAGTGTATAACAAAAAACACCTTGAAATAGCAGAAGAAATAAAAGACCCTGATAATCAAATTGTTGCACTGATTAATGCTGGAAAAATTTATAGTGGATTAGAAAAATATCCTCAAGCCGAACAGTCTTTGGAAAAAGCTATACAACTTGCACATCAAAATCAAAATGAGGACGGACGGAAAGAAGGGTATTTCGAGTTGGCAAAGATGTATGAGAAAATAGGTAACTATCCAAAATCATCTTATTTTTTTAAAAAATATTCCCTCATCAAGGACACACTTTTAGACGAGGCAAATGCCAGAAATATTGTTCACTTACAAGCCAAATATGATATTGAAAAAAAAGATACAGAAAACAATTTGCTTAAAAAACAACAAGCCCTGGACAAGGCTACTTTACAAATACAGTTTTGGCTAATTGTTTCAATCAGTATTTTTTTATTATCTGGAATTATTATTTCTTTTGTATTTTATAAAAAACAAAAAGAACAGGAAAAACTTAATAATGCCCTTTCCTTACAAAAAATAGAAATCCAATCTCAAAATGAGTCTATCAAAGAAATTAATCAGCAACTAATCAATCAAACAGAAGAATTAGCGGCAATCAATCAAGTCAAAAATAAACTTTTTGCGATTATTGGGCATGACCTTCGCAGTCCAATCAATTCATTGGTAAGCCTTTTGGAATTGGTAGGTACTTCTACTATCGACGCTAAAGAATTTCAAGAACTATTTCCCAAACTACAACGCAATGTCAAAAATGTTCAATACGCTTTAGACAATTTGTTGTTATGGTCTAATACACAGCTTTCAGGAATTACTAACTCTCCAGAGCATATAGATATACAAAGGATTGTAAAAGAAAAAATAGAACTTTTAGAGGATTTAGCAAAACAAAAACATATTGAATTACAGTCTTTTATCCCAGAAAAAACCTTTGTATTTGCAGATGAACATCATACACGTATTATTTTTCGTAACCTTATCAACAATGCTATCAAATTTACGCCCGAATATGGGACTGTTACCATTTCTTTAGAGCAAGACAAGGACTTTTTGACCATTTCTGTAAAAGACACAGGAATAGGTATGAACAAAGAAACCTTGACGAGATTGTTTAGAAAGGATGCTCATTTTTCTACCAAAGGGACAAACGGCGAAAAAGGGACTGGATTGGGGCTACTACTTTGTCAAGAAATGGTAGAGAAAAATAAGGGAAAAATTTGGGTAGAAAGTACTCTTGGGCAGGGAAGTAATTTTTTATTCACTCTTCCCAAGTATCTTACGAATTAGTGATTTGTCAATTGCCATTTATTTTTTGAATTATACACATGTTCATCTATTTTCAACAAGAAAAGTTTTCTTTCGAAGAATTACGCCAACTGTCTTTGGAGGAAATAAATAAATACGAGGATTTGTACCTGCGCCAAACTCTTCTGTTTTGTTCGGAATGGCTAAATGGTAAGGAAATCTTTACTATCCAAACTTCAGGAAGTACAGGCACACCAAAACCTATTCATCTTGCGCGACATCAAATGCAAATAAGCGCGCAAATGACAGCAAAAGCATTGGGGCTAAGCCAAGGAGATAAGGCTTTGGTTTGTTTGAATACAGCATATATTGCAGGAAAAATGATGTTAGTCAGAGGATTAGAAATTGGTATGCAACTTCTAATCGTATCTCCAATAGCTAATCCTTTCAGTAGTTTTGTATCTCATCAGTCTGGTTTTTTGTTTGGTGAGGAATTCTTCCAATCCATTGATTTTTATGCATTTGTCCCTTTACAATTATTAGAAATATGTAAAGCCCAATCCTTTTTCCAAATCCAGCTACTCAATCAGTCAAAGGCAGTTATAGTTGGAGGCGCGCCTGTTAGCGCAGAATTAGAATATCTTGTCCAGCAAATAACTTCTCCAATTTATGCTACTTATGGAATGACGGAAACAGTTTCTCATATTGCTCTCAAAAAGCTAAATGGTAGGGATAAATCCCCCTATTATCAACTTCTGGCTAATACTGAGATAGGGCAAGATGAAAGAGGCTGTTTGACAATCATTTCTCCTGTAAATAATTTTGAAAAGATAGTTACGAATGATAAGGTAAAAATAATTGATAATCAGAGATTTGAATGGTTAGGGCGTATAGATGCGGTGATTAATAGCGGGGGAATAAAAATTCAAATAGAAAAAGTTGAAAATGAAATAGATAAGATTTTTTTACAGCTACAGGTATCTCGTAGATTTATCATTTTGGGATTTCCAGAACCAAGACTTGGGGAAAGGGTCGTATTAGTATTAGAAGGAGAAAAATTAGAACAAGAGGTTGAAAAACAGCTTTTTGACTTAATAAAAAATAGATTAAGCAAGTATGAAATCCCAAAAGAAATTTTGTATATGCCTTATTTTCCCGAAACTGCAACTGCCAAAATGGATAGACTAAAGATTAAAGAACAATTGGTAAAAGAAAAACACCTTAGCTCATAAAACTAAGGTGTTTTTTGAATTATTCAGATAAAAATCAGCCTATTGATAGCCCGGATTTTGTTCCAATGCAGAGTTACGATTAATCTCATCTCTGCTGAATGGTCTGAAGTACATCTTGTCCACCCATCTTCTGCGTTCTACTTCTGTATTGTCCACAGGCGTATAGGTGTAATCATACACATTTTTGTCATATCTGTATGGTCTTAGCGGCGTAGCCCCTGGTTTTAACCTTGCTCTTACGTTCATTACTTTGATGCCTCTGCCCACTGTAGTAGGTGCAATAAGCCACCTGCGTGCATCATGATAGCGATGTTCTTCGTAGGCAAGCTCTATGCGTCTTTCGTTGCGGTATCTTTGCTTCAAAGCCTCTCCAGATTCGTTGGTGGCTGGCATACCTGCCCTGAATCTGATTCGGTTTAGCCAAGTCCTTGCTTCAGCATCTTGTCCTAATTCTATACAAGCCTCTATGTAGTTTAAGGCTATTTCTGTGGTACGAATAAAAGGCCAAGGAATAATCTGTGCATTGGATTGGTTATCTGGTAAAGCAGGATTTGGGTCTATGAACTTACGAACATAATAACTGGTACGGCTACCATTCCAGTTTTCAATTACTGATTCGCGCGTATCTATACCATTAATGATACCACCGCTTCCATTGTCATAATAGCCTGATTGGATTTGATTAGCAGGGTCTAATGCCGATGCACTTGCAGGTCTTGGTTTCCATCCTGCGCCATCATACATCACAGAAGCGTAAAATCTTGGGTCTCTATTTTCGTAAGGTGCGCGACTGTGAGCGGGATTATTCCAATCAAATCTACTACCGTCCATCATTTCGTAATCATCTACTAACTGTTGGATAGGCGTATTTCCTGCCCAGTTGTTGTAACCATTAGGACCGTTATTGATACCGTGCTGTGTACCACCGAGAGGCCACTGGCTTTCTGGCGTAAAGAGCGCAGATAAAGTTCTTTGGAAAATTAACTCACTTGCGCCCGCAGGGTCTGCTACTGCGCTTTTCCCACCCATTGCAATTGCATTGTAGTTTGCTCTTCCTTCTGCGGGTGATACAGGTGCGCTTAAGTTGAGTTTATAACCAAAATGAACATCAAGCACAGCTTTTGCCGCATCTCTTGCCGCTTGCCATCTGGCGACTCTATCTCCTCCTGTATAAGCTAAAAGTTCCATTTTGCCAAAATTAGCAATACCTGGCGCAGCAGCTCTTAGGCGAGCGGCATCGTGCATATCGCTTGCGGCATAAAGTAGAACTCTTGACTTTAGGGCAAGTGCCGCCACTCTGGAGGCTCTACCCGCTACTTCGGGTTTTCCTCTTAATAGCTCTGCCGCTTTGTCTAAATCACTTATAATGAATTTGATACATTCATCATAAGTATTGCGTGCTACTTTGTAGTCTTCGTTCAGCCCATAAGCCTTCTGAATAATAGGTACGCCCCCATAAAAACGAACTAACTGTTGGTAATAATAAGCCCTCATAAAATGGGATTCGCCCAAAAGTCTGTCTTTCAAGGTTTGGTTATCAAAAGTAGCTTTGGGTAGGTTCTCTATGGCTATGTTGGTTTGTCTAATTGCCAAATACATAGAACCCCACTCATAAGTGCTACTCATCCAGCCCAAGTTCGAAGGGCTTTCATTGCCATCGGTAAAAGTATTGATATTTCTACCTGCATGCGTGAACATAGCCTCGTCAGTATATGCCGCCAATGCCTGTTCCTCAAAACCTCCATAACCTAAAAAGGAGTATTCTCCATTCACAAATGCCTCAGAAAGTGCTGCATCACTCCAAGTAGCACTACTGGATATCCTGTCCAAAGGCTGTGTTTCTAAGAAATCTTTATTACAAGAAAAGGTAATAAAGGTTACTAAAAAGATAGTGGTAAGTGCTATTTTTACTTTTTTCATACTAGATAAATTTTTAGAAAGTTACTGTCAAACCTGTATTAATCACACGAGATAAAGGATAAGATACACCTCCAGAAGCCTCTGCCTCTGGGTCAAATATCTTATTTTTCGCAACGGTAAATACGTTCAATCCATTTACAAAAAATCTTACATTGGATAAGCTAACTTTGTCCACAATTGCTCTTGGCAAAGAATAGCCCAATTCTATATTTTTCAAGCGAAGATAGTTTTTGCTAAACAAGAAATAAGTATTGTTTCCGAAATTGCCACCTGTATAATAGGTATCGCCACGACTTGCTAATCTTGGGTGAACACTGCTTGGGTTTTCTATTGACCAACGATTGTCATGAGAATATTTCAAAAAGTTACCAATGTCTCCAGATTCAGTTTGAATTCTCAAAGCCGCTCCTGTTGCTCCTTGGAAAAGTACGTTCAAATCAAAACCTTTGTAGCGAATGTCGATGGTTGCCACAAAATTAAACGTTGGTGTAATGTTTTTGTTTTGTCTTACCATGTCATCTGCATTGATTCTGCCATCGCCATTGTAATCTACAAATTTCATATCGCCAGGTAGCAAGCGAGAAGTTACCGCACTGTAATCTATCCTATTGGCATCAATCTCTGCTTGGTTCAAGAAAGCACCATCAGACTGATACACTAAGAAAGCACCAATGGGCTTGCCTTCTTGAAGTTGCCACTCAGGTGCGCCTGGGATTTCGTCCATAAACACCACCTTGTTGCGTGCATAACCACCGTTTACACCTACTCTGAACTGCAATTCTTCTAATGCCTTACCATTATACCCTATGTTGAACTCAAAACCTCTATTATCTACAATCCCTGCATTTACAGGAGGTAAAAGTGCGCTAATACCAGAAGATGCAGGTGTAGAGCCTGTTTGTTGTATCAAGATTTGAGAACGTCTATTGTAGAAATACTCCAAAGTGAAATCAATTCTATTCTTGAACAAAGTACCATCAATCCCTATATTGTAATTATTGGCTCTTTCCCAAGTGAAATTAGGGTTCGCTAATATGGTTTCTCTCAATGTATTGGCAATTTCACCATTGATAGGGTACTGTCCAAGATTATAAGTTGATAAGAAAGCGTATTCTTGGAGACGATTATTAAAGAAAACTTGGTCGTTACCCATCTGCCCATAAGAAGCTCTTAACTTCAAATAGTCTATGCCTGATACCTTGAACCAATCTTCGCTGGTAATGTTCCAACCTGCTGAGATACCAGGGAAGAAGCCAAACCTGCCTGAAGAAGGGAAGATATAAGAACCATCATAACGCCAAACACCTTCTAATAAGTATTTGTCTTTGTAGTTATACTGCACTCTACCATAGTAACCCAAACGCGCTCTATTGTAAGCACTGCCACCATTATCTTGCAAGAGTGCGCCCCCTGCAAACAACTGGTCTATAGCTGGTGAAATGTAGTTTCTTCTATAAGCATAAAAGAAATTACCATTAAAAGTTTCTCTTGTAACACCAGCCATAGCGTTAATGTTATGATTTTCGCCAATTTTTTTCTCATAAGTCAAAATACCTGTTAGGTTAGTATTGAGAATATTGGAATTACTTTGTGTTAGCCTTGGGTCAGTAAAAGTAGAGCGAATAGAACCTACTAATCTTGGCGATACACCATCAGCCTCGAAAGTAACTCTGTCCCAAGAGTACAATCTCCAAGGCGTTTGCCAAGTTCTGTTGTTATCCAAGGTTTTGTCCACTGCGGCAGTAAGGTTCAATTTTAATCCAGCTATCCATGGATTAGTAATAGTTACTCCTCCATTCATCTGCACAAAATCTCTTGGATTTTGCTGATAACCAGTGGCATTGGTAGTTATCACATAAGGATTCTGACCGTTCTCAATATCTGGACCTGGCAAGCCATTAGGCCACACTTGGGGTTCGGTAGGGCGACCGCGCATGAGCATACGGAAGATTGCTCCCGCACTTTCGGTGGGGTATCTTCTATCTTCTCTACGTATCATCACCCCTAAATTGGTGCTGATGTATGTGTTTACTTTTGCATCTACATTTACTCTGAAATTGTACTGTTGATACTTGGTCGCAGAGTTTCTGTAAATGGCATCTTGGAATACATAACCCAAAGAAGCCATGTATCTTACGCTTTCTGTACCACCAGAAAGTTGCAAATTGTGGCGAGATTGAGGAGCCCAAGTTCTGAATGAGCCTCCAAACCAATCTGTATCAGGGTATCTCCAAGGGTCAGAACCATCACCATGTCTTCTTACTGCTTCTGGGCTGTAATTAGCACTTAATGCCCTAATGCCAGGTGTACGCGATTGGTAAGTACCTGTTTGTTGGATACTTGTCCAAGCCGCTCCCCATTCATTGACAGGAATGCTGTTGTAAATTGGCAATTCGTTCATGATGTTGGCATACTCTACAGCATTCGACATCTTAGGGGTAATCGTAGGTTGCGACCAGCCTTGGTTAAAATCGTAAGTAACCGTAGGTTTGCCTGTTTTACCTCTTTTGGTGGTAACGATAATAGCCCCGTTGGCGGCACGTGCGCCGTAGATAGCCGCAGAAGCATCTTTTAGCACAGAGATAGATTCTATATCTCTTGGGTTGAGTCGTCCTAAGCCCCCATCGCGGTCTGGGATACCGTCAATTACAATCAAAGGCGCGCTGTTTCCAAGCGTATTAGTACCTCTGATTGATACCCTTGCTCCGTCCTGCCCTGGTTCGCCACTTGTCTGCACTACCACCAAGCCTGGTAAGCGACCTGCCAAGGAGTTAGACAAATCAACGGCAGGTGAAGCCATGATTTTATCTCCTTGTACTGCCGCAACTGCTCCTGTAACAGTAACTTTCTTTTGCTCTCCGTATGCCACGACAACAACCTCATCTAAGTAACTTGCTCCTGTTTCGAGAGCGACATCGATTGCAGTCTGATTACCTACCGTAATTTCTTGAGATTTGTAACCCACAAAGGAGAAAATTAATACATCTGAACTACCTGCTGGAACAGTAATAGAATAATTACCATCAACATCTGACGAAGTACCCGTCTGTGTACCTTTGACTACGACAGTTACTCCGGGTAGTCCTGCTTTACTCTCTGCGTCTGTAATTTTTCCGCTCACTTTTTTCTGAGCGTATGCAGTAGCTCCACAGCAGAGTAGCAAGAAGAGAATAGGGATAAAATACCCCATTAGGAATTCGTGTTTCATTTTCATACATTTAAGTTAAATAAAAAATTGATATATTTAGGTTTTACAATAGTTGGTTCTTGAGGTTGATAGATTAGGTTAAATAGGCAGGCACTAAATTATAAATTTAGTTATGCTCAAATGATAACTCAAAGAGAGCCAAGTTTTAATGTAATAGCTTGATTATTAAGCAATTACTTGTTTAATATAAAATAAGCTCTATCAGTATTGAGTAATAAAATAAGTTCGCAAAACAAGCCAAAAAATTGCGGAAAGGCAAACAAAAGTCGGCGGATTTTTTGGCGAAATTTATTTGAGAATTTGGCTGGTATGGTCGGCAGTTTTTACTTTTTCGATGATTTCGGTAATGATTCCGGCTTCATCCAACAAAAAAGTATCATACTTCAAAAAACGTTTCGTAAATGGATCATCTGTGAACGGATAAGACGTCATTTTTTGCAAGTCAACTACTTTCTTGA
>JALOMS010000166.1 GCA_025455345.1 Thermoflexibacter sp.
TGAAGAAAATCTTTGACTTTTTCATTGCCCTCTTGGTCTATTTGGATAATTTTGATAATTCCTTTTTTTAAGAAATATATTCGTTTTATATCATCAAAGAAAATCAAATCATTTTTACGAACCTTTTTAAAGCCAGAAATTACGCAAAGCATTTTGATTTCTTGCTCATTCATTTGAGAAAATATTTGATGATTTCGCAAGTACCAATACCTTACATCTTTTATATTGTCCATGATTTGTTTCTATTTTTTTTTTAATTTAATGCTAATATAAAAAAGTTTTAGAAAAAAGTAAGTAGGCAGATGAAGTAAAATTACTTAAATTTGTAAACAGATTCAAAATATACTCCCTTGACCGAAGATAAAATTAGACATATAATAAAAAAATATATTCCTTCTGATGCGGTAAGCCAAGTAGTGAAGTGGCTGATTCAGTACAAGGTACATCTTAAGATTACTGCGCCACGTAGGAGTATTTTAGGTAATTATCGCTCACCAGACAACAAGAATGGGCATCGTATTTCTATTAACAGCAATTTGAATACTTACGCTTTTTTACTAACTTTTGTGCATGAGTTAGCACATCTAACAACTTATGAAAAACATAAGCATGGTGTACTGCCGCATGGCATAGAGTGGAAAAGAGAATTTCAAAGACTGATGAATGTATTTTTTGATAAACATATTTTTCCCAAAGAGATAGAAGAGGCTTTACAAAACTATATGAGTAATCCTGCCGCCTCCAGTTGTAGAGATGAAAACCTGATGCGTTTGCTCAAAAAATATGATAAGGACAATCAAGTTGTGCATTTGGAAGAGATAGCACCTAATACCTATTTTCAAATAGACGATGGTCGTATTTTTATGAAAGGAGAGAAACTTCGCAAAACCTACAAGTGTATCGAGCAGAAAACAAATAAAGCATATAGGATTCATGGATTAATGCCTGTGCTTCCTGTGGTAGTAAAAATGAAATAGTAGCATAATTTTTATACCTTAACTCAATCATTATGTGGCTAATACAATATGTATATGAATTAGATTTTATCCTTATCATACAATATAAGAAAAATAAATTTTGAGGAATTTTTACAAATCAAAGCGAATAAAAATATCAAATTAATTTTTTTACTAATTTGGCATTCATAACATTCTCCAATACTAAAATATGAAAGTTGTCATACCCTTAGCAGGCATAGGTTCGCGTTTGCGTCCACATACTTATACCCAACCCAAAGCTCTTTTACAAGTAGGCGGCAAACCTATTTTAGGACATATCTTAGATAGATTGCTTAGGGTAGGCTTAGATGATTTTGTATTTGTGATAGGAGAGGAAGGCTATCAGATAGAAAGCTATATTAGTGCATTTTATCCCCAAATCAAGCGAATTTTTGTAGCTCAAGAAAGTCTTAATGAGACAGCTCATGCGATTTGGACGGCGCGGCAGTACATCGCAAATGAGGCAGAAATCCTCATAGTTCCGGGCGATATTATCTTCAGCCTGAAGCCTCAAGAAATCTTGTGGGTCAAACACTCGGTAGCGGGTGTACATAGGGTAGATAACCCAGGACAATTCAATATAGTAGAATTAGATGATGACAAAAAATACATAGACAAGGTCAGCGTCAAGCCCAAAATTCCTATGTCTAACTTGGCATTGATAGGTATTTATAAAATCAGCAATGTGCCTTTATTAATGAAAGCCGTAGAGCATCTGATAAGCAATGAGCTAATTACTCATGGAGAGTATTACATGACAGATGCCTTGAAAATCATGCTTTCAGAAGGAGAAAAAGTAGGAATTGCAGAAGCAAATTATTGGTACGACTGCGGGAAGAAAGATAGCTTGCTTGCCGCCAATGTAGTCTTACTAAACCGCCCAGAATTCCAATCCGCAGACCCCGAAAAATATCGCTCTTGTATCTTGATACCTCCTGTCAGTATTGGAGAAAACTGCCAAATAGAACACTGTATCATCGGTCCAGATGTAGCTATTGGCAATGATACCAAAATCAAGGATTCTATCATCAAAAATAGCATTATTGGCTCTTATAGTCAATTGCAAAATGCTGTTTTGGACACTACACTGATAGGAGATGACGTAACGCTCAAGAGTCCAAGCCTAAAACTAAATCTCGGCGACCATACAGAAATGGGATAAGGGGTTTATGAACCTAAGTAGGAATTGTAAATGATGTAGGGTTTTGTTAAAAAAGAATAATTTTGAGGCAATACGCTTAGATAATACGTATTAATTTTTAAATTTGGAATAAGCAAACAAAAGCTACTTCTTACAAGTTTTTAAGTTATATATAGATTCCTATCAAAAGCCAAATATATGATAAAGCGCATTTTGTTTTTTACAACTACGTTGATTTTTTTCTCACAACTTGCTTTTGGACAATTTACTCAATTCACTTTTGGAAAGAATAGAGTCCAATACAAAGACTTCGAATGGCAATACATCTCAAGTACAAATTTTGAAGTTTTTTTCTACAAAGACGGCGAAAAAACGGCACGCCTCACAGCCCAATTTGCCGAAGACGACTTTCTCAAAATTACTGATTTTGTAGGCTTTGCACCCTACTCCAAAATCAAAATATTTGTTTATAACTCCACTACCGACCTACTCCAAAGCAATATAGGTATCAATCGCCAAAACTTTACTTATGGTGGACAAACCAACTTTACCAAATCTCAAATAGAAATAGCATTTACAGGAACAAAAACCAATTATAAAGATGAATTGCGTCGTACTATCGCAGAAATGCTGATTTATGAAATGATGTACGGCGGCAACCTCAAGGATATGCTCCAAAGTAGTTATTTATTAAGTTTGCCCGAATGGTTTATTAGTGGAGCGGCGGAATACATAGGCAAGGGTTGGAATGTAGCCTTAGACAACTATATGCAAGACGCTTTGCTCAATCGCAAAATGAAAAGATTAGAAAATCTGGAAGGAGAAGAGGCAAAAATCGTAGGGCAATCCATCTGGAATTATATTGTTGAGAAATACGGTAAGCCCAACATTGCCAATATTTTAAACCTTACTCGCATTGTTCGCAACGAAGAAAGTAGCATACAAAACACATTGGGTGTGTCTTTCCCACGTTTTTTGACCCAATGGAAAAATTTTTATTATGAGCAAGGCAAAACAATATTAGAAAGTCATAAACAACCCGACAAAAGCAGTTTGCTGAAAATCAATGATAAAAATTATGTCTATAACAAAATTATCTTTAGTCCTGATGGAAATCTTTTAGCCTTTTCAGAAAATGAAAAAGGAAGATACAAAATCAAGATTAGAGATTTTTCTACAAACAAAGAATTTATCTTAGAAAAAGGTGGTTATCAGATTATTAGCCAGCGTATAGACTATGATATTCCCGTATTTGCATGGAAAGATAACAACACGCTCGTAGTAGTAGATGAGCAGGAAGGCAAAGAGACCAATCTGTTGTTTTTCAATATCAAAACTAAAAAAGCCATTCCTGTTTATTTCAATTATTTCACGCACATCGAGGACATGGACATTTCTGATGATGGAGAAATGCTCGTTATCAGTGCTTCTAAAGATGGACAAAGTGATATTTATACCTATTTGATTGAAAACAAAAAACTTACAAATATTACAAACGATATTTTTGATGACTTAAATCCTGCATTTTTGAAAAAATCTCGTGCTGTTGTTTTTAGTTCCAACCGCATTAATGATACTATTTCTAATACAAAATACAAGCTCAATATTCTTTCTGACAGATTTAATATTTTTATTTATAATCCACAAAATGCCAAAATTTTAAAAAGAGTATCTAATACCTTGAGCAATGACATCAAACCTATTGCGATTAATGATAAGACTATTTTGTTCAGTAGCGACCAAAGAGGTATTTATCACCTATATCGCTATGACATCAAAGACGAGGTAAGTTCCCAAATTACCAACTTTAGTCAAAGCGTACAAAGTTATGATTATAAGGGCAATCGTTTGGCAGTGAATCTATTAAATGGGGGTATTCAAAATATTTATTTGATAGATGGATTTGATATTTCCGTTTCTACTTTTACTAATAAGACCATGCGCCAACAGCTATTAGATGTGAGGCGACTAAATGCTATGAAAAACAAAACAAATCAGAACAAAACTTCTATTGATGATAAAGATGATGAGGAGGAGGAAGATACTAATACAAAAAAAGACAATACCAAATTAGATAGCGCAAAGAAAAATACAACAATTAATACTGATGATTATCAATTTGATACATTCAACAAACAACCCAAAAAGAAAAAACTTCTCAAAAATTACAGACCTTCCGTAACAGAAGAGGAGAGTAAGGATTTAGAAAGCATTAAGATAGACGGAGCGTTCTCTTATGAGAGCAAGTTTGGGGTGGACAATACTATATTTGCGATTGTGATAGACCCCTTGAGGGGACCTGGTTTTGTATTGCAGGGAAGCATGACAGATGTGCTTGAGAATCACAAATTTAATGCAGGTATTTTTGCGCTTACGAGTTTGAGGAGCGGCAACTATTTTGTGGAATACGAGTACCTCAAAAAACGTTTTGATTATCGTTTGCGCTATGATAGACAAAGCCTAAGTTTTACACCTTCTTACTTTACCCAACGCTATTTGCTTAATAAAGTACAAGCCTCCGCTTCTTATCCCTTAAATATCACTACCAGATTTACAGGAGGTGCTTTTATCGCTAATACAGGCTTTTCTGTTACCAGCGACCAAATCCCAAGTGTACTTAGAGTACCCGATAAGAGTGTAAACTACGCTGGCTTTAATTTGGAATTTGTCTATGATAACAGTACAACCAAAGGCTTAAATGTAATGGACGGAGCGAGGTTGCAAGTGCGATATGAAAATTTCTTTGGTTTGAGCGAAAGGGGTAGAAGTTTTGGCAATTTGTCCTTAGACGGTCGGCTTTACAGACAACTTGGCAAGGCTTTTATATTTGCGGCAAGAGCGGCTTATGGGCAGTTTAGCGGTAGCTCGCCCAAAACCTATCGCTTAGGTGGTATGAATAACTGGTTATTTAGCCAAGCAGAGCCTGTTACCCCTACGAATCCGCTTTATGTCGACCCTAATGAGCCAAGTAAAGACTTGAGCAATTTGCTTTTTACCCAATACATTGGCAGTATGAGAGGTTTTAATTGGAATAAATTGAGTGGAAATAACTACGTACTTTTTAATGCAGAGCTACGTATGCCTTTCCTCAAATATTTTTATAAGAGTTCTATGACCTCTAACTTCCTAAGAAATTTACAGTTTGTAGCCTTTACTGACGTAGGTGCGGCATGGACAGGGATTAGTCCTTTCAATAGAGAAAACGCATTGAATACCACCATTATAGAAAGCACTCCATTTTTTGCCAAAGTATCCAATTTCAAAAACCCCTTTTTAGTAGGCTATGGGTTGGGAGTTCGTACTTTACTTTTGGGATATTACGCCAAATTTGATGTGGGCTGGGGCTTTGAGGACAAGACAATAGTACCACCTACTTTCTATTTTACTTTGGGATATGATTTCTAAACAGGTAATGAATGGGAGCATAGGATAAAATTATGCCACACAGAGGCTGTCCGAAAAATCCTCACTCTTATAATGATGAGGATACCTTTCGGACAGCCTTCTTACTGTAAAAAGGCTTTTGCGCCAAGACCCTGAACATTAAAGACGATAGTGGTATCAATTTGTCAAAATAAAGAATAAGCAATAATTATTATTTTGATTTTCAATATTTTTTTTAATTTTGAAATATAAAATAAAAAAATATGACTCCTAAAATTATTTCTTTTGTAACACTGAAAGGTGGCTCAGGAAAAACTACCCTACTCATGCTTACCGCAGCAGCCATACACAATCGTACTGATAAAAAACTACTCGTAATTGACTCTGACCCACAACGTTCTGTCAAGCAAATTTATGTTCAGGAGAATAATAAGAGTTCTTATGATGTTTTTGCTTTTAATTGGAATCAACCCAATCCTGAAGAAAATTTTGAGAAAGTGCTTACTATTGCCCAAAGCAAATACGACTTGATATTCATGGACTTACCACCTGGACGTATCACAGATGCCGAAATATACCATAGCATTCTGCAATCTGACGCGCTCATTGTGCCTATCGTAGCAAGTGTTTTAGACATTAATGCCACTACCACCTTCTTAGAAAATATCCCTGAAGTACTTAAAAATAAGAAAACTCCTTTGGAAGTTTATGGAGTCATCAACAAACAAGACCAAAGTATTGAGTATAAACATCTTACCAAATTGGCGGGAATAGGAGGCTTACAGTTATTTTATTCTCCTTTGTCCAATTTAGTTAGGTACAAAAGAGGCATATCCACAGTCAATGACATCACCTCGCCCGAATTCAAGGAAGATGAATTCAATATGTATTTTGATGAGTTTTGCACAAAGTGTTTTATCGTGTAAAATTGTACTACTTTTAGAGGCTGTAGATATTTTAAGTCGTTGATTAGAAGTAGTTTGACAGGAAGATTTCTTCTCTGTTAATTTGATAATAAACTAAACATGCTAAAGCATATTTTACATAAATGCGATTACCCAAAAACTTTTGCTTGGCTACGCAAAATTGCGTTTCATAACCCAACTCATTACAATTATTCTTCTTACTGCCCGCCTAAAGGAGTGTCAAATATACCTACTGCAAGCTCTATCCACACCAAAAATAGTATGATTAAAATAAGAGCAAAGGCAAGAATGCGATGCTTAGTATTTTTTATTTTCTTAAACATAAACTCAAGCGCAAAACCTGTACAAGAAAGCAAGACCCCTGCAACTATAAAATCAAACAATGTCCACTTGACCTCCTCTGTAAACTGCATTGCTACTAAGGGAATAGACAACAGAAGTGCTATCATTAATACCATAGCAATTCTTCTTTTTTCTTGACTAATTATTATCATAACTCATAAATTTAAAAAACAAAAGAACTTTGTGTTGCAAAGTAATATAAATGTATTTGATTTTCCAATTAGAAATTGAAAATTTTTATTTCTATAATTCTCTATTTTTAAGTAATTGAAGAGGCTTATAAGGCACTATATAGAATTGTATATTTGGACTTATTAAGTATAATACCTATTTGGCTAATTTTCAGTTTTTTACAAAATAATTATAATTAGCCCCATAAACTCGTTTCTGTCAATAGGAATAACGAGTTTATAGGGGGAAAATCTAAGCAAAATAAGGATTTATTGTCCTACAAAAAATACGGCATTGCCCATGAGAAGTTTGCCATTTGCCCAAGAACTTCTAAAAATTGGATTATCAATAAGATGAACGATAGTACCTCTGCCTACCTCCGAAACGCCAAAAACTAAGCTATTTTTTAATTTTTGCTTTGCTTTGTACCCCACAAAACCATCAATATATGCTCCATCTTTGATAACTCCTACATTCCACCCGCTTTTAAAATATTCAAATCCATCTGTGATTTGTCGTAAGGAATAGTATTCTTTGCCGTATCCAAATCCTAAAGGGTGTGTGTTGTCAATTGTTACCTTGAAAATACTACCAGCAATATAATCACTCAGTGCGCTACGCTCTCTATCCTCGTACTTGCGGAGGTACTCGTCCCAATTTTTTTTGTCCTTATCGTCTTTGGGTTTTTCTATGTTTATTCTTTTTAACTCGAAGGTTTCATTATCTGCAAATTGATAATTTGCTCCTTCCATGACGATAAGTTTGCCGCCCTGTTGTACCCAAGAGCGACATTGGTTGATGAGTGTATTATTGTAGTTTCCATCGGGAAGTATCATTACGTCAAAATCACTCATTTTCAAATTGCTAAGATAGCTTGAGTTTACCACAGTAACAGGATAGCCCAATTGTTGGTCGAAATAATGCCACAATTCACCAAAAGCATTCGTTCCTACTCCATCTCCTGTAAGCAAAGCAATGTGGGGCTTTTTCAAGAAGTGCATATTGTTAGAGCCTAAATCTGCTCCCTCATTAGCAAATCCTGTATTAGCATATTCTAAGGGTTGCTGGAGTTCGGTTGCCAATGAGGTAACAAGATTATCCAAATCTTTGACAAATTCATTATCTGTGCGTGTAATAGCAATAGTGCCTGGACTGTACTTTTTATTGTTTATAGAAAACCCTTTTTCTGCGAATCTTACTTTGATGCCCTTGTTGAGTAACTTGACTAAAAACTGTAAATCCTTGAATGACTTCCATTCTGCTATGTAAGAATATGGCTTTTCTACATTAGGCTGTGTTGTTTGGGAAGGTATGCCTTGTATAGGTTGAATATCAATTTTTTGTGTAAGGGCAAAAGATTTTAATCCATAAGAATACGGGATAGCCCAAGCAGTAGCATCATAAGTAATGGAATCTGAAAGGACTGTTTTGGGGTTAAATAATACTTTGATTAAGACAGACTTAGGTTGGTAGGTATTGATAATAATATCATTTCTCTGAATAGTAATATTTTCTTCTTTGTTTGTAAAATAATTGTATCCTACGAGTTTGGGAGGTGTATTTTTAGCATAACCGTACCTTATCTGTTGCTTGTCCAAATAGGCACGTAATTCATTGATT
>JALOMS010000167.1 GCA_025455345.1 Thermoflexibacter sp.
GATACCACCACTAACTACTATACGAACAACAAAGTATTCAAATTAGACCTTAGTTCCAACCAATCTGAACGCATTGGCGCAGAGGTAGATGAAAACATAGGGAGCTTTTCTTGGACACCTAACGGCATTTTTTTCGTAGCAAATCAAAAAACCAAACGATATATTTACCAATACGATTTAAAAACAAAGAAAAGCAAAATCTGGTCAGGAAAAAATGAATACATTACAAGTTTGAGTTTCGCCAAAGATGGAAGTAAAATCGCTTTTTCCGCACAAACCCCCACTACTTTGGGCGAGATTTACACCTCCCCTACCACTGTTTTCCAGCCTACTGCGCTGACTAACATGAGCCAACAAATCGCAGATTGGAACGTGGGAACGGCAGAAGTTATCTCTTGGAAAAGCCAAGACGGAGCAGAAATAGAGGGCGTTCTCCACAAGCCCAAAAATTACGACCCTAAGAAAAAATACCCCTTGTTGGTAGTGATTCATGGCGGTCCTACGGGCATAGATGTGCCTTCGCCTGTGGCAGGTTACGTCTATCCTATCTTGCAGTGGGTAGAAAAAGGCGCATTGGTACTAAGACCAAATTACAGAGGGTCAGCAGGTTATGGGGAAAAATTCCGCGCACTCAACGTGCAGAACTTGGGCGTAGGCGATATGTGGGACGTAATGTCAGGCATTGATTTCTTGAACAATCTGGGCATAATAGACACCAACAAAATGGGGAGCATGGGTTGGAGCCAAGGTGGTTACATTTCTGCCTTTCTCACTACCAATACCAATCGTTTCAAGGCAATTTCCGTAGGCGCAGGGATTTCTAATTGGGTAACTTATTACGTAAATACTGATATTCACCCTTTTACAAAGCAATATTTGAAAAATAATCCTTGGCAGGACATGAATATTTACCTCAAAACTTCACCCATGACCAACATCAAAAATGCCTCTACTCCTACCCTGATTCAGCATGGAGAGTTTGACCGCAGAGTGCCTATCCCTAATGCCTACGAACTCTACCAAGGGCTACAAGACATGGGTGTACCTACTAAATTGGTGGTTTACAAGGGCTTTGGGCATGGCATTACCAAACCCAAGGAGCGATTAGCGGCGATTTGGCACAATTGGCAGTGGTTCAACAAGTACCTCTGGGGCGAAAATGTGGAGATTCCTATGGAAAAGTAAAATATTGAAGTAAGTAGGTGTTTTTAGTAAAATACGCTCGACTCCTTAAAGAGAATATGCTTACAACTTATTTTTGGTAGTTTACTATTTTAGATGTAATGAATTTTTACCTTTGTATAAAGTACGATGCTGTAAAATAAAATTTATAAATCACAAATCATTCCTACTCATTTATTATGCAAAGATATAATATACTTTGGGCTGATGATGAAATAGAACTTTTGAAGCCCCATATACTCTTTCTTTCTAAAAAAGGCTATGACATTGTTGCGGTCAATAGTGGTGCAGATGCTGTCGAAAAAGTAGAAGAAAATATTTATGACCTCGTTTTTTTAGATGAAAATATGCCTGGCATGAGTGGTTTAGAGGCTTTGGCACAAATCAAAGCACTGCGCCCTCACTTGCCCGTAGTAATGATTACAAAGAACGAAGAAGAAAAAATCATGGAGGAGGCGATAGGTGCTAAGATAGCCGATTATCTCATCAAACCTGTCAATCCCAATCAGATTCTGCTTTCTGCAAAGAAAATATTGGAGCAAAAGAGAATCATCACAGAAAAAACAAACCAAAATTATCAACAAGACTTCCGTAATATTAGCATGGCATTTAGCGATGCGATGAATCATGAGGAATGGGCTGATGTTTATAAAAAATTGGTTTATTGGGAGTTAGAAATAGAAAATACCGAAAATCAAAGTATGTCTGATGTACTACAAATGCAAAAAGTAGAAGCCAATGTAAACTTTGCTAAGTTTGTAGAAAATCACTATGAGGAATGGTTAAACGATGCCAATGCGGATAAACCTATCCTTTCTCACCAATTGTTACGAAAAAAGGTATTTCCTTTGATTAATGATAGCCCTTTATTCTTGATAGTCATAGACAACCTTCGCTATGACCAATGGAAAGTATTAGAGCCTATTATCAATGAATATTTTAATGTAGAAGAAGAATGTACCTATTATTCCATTCTCCCTACTACTACCGCTTATGCCCGCAATGCGCTATTTTCGGGTATGATGCCCTCAGAGATGGAACGCTTGCAACCTGACTTATGGATGGGCGAAGATGATGAAGGCTCCAAAAACAATAATGAAAAGGAGTTTTTGCAAAAAAGTCTTCAGAAAAACAAGTTAGGTCATGTCAAGATGAGCTACAATAAAGTGATTCATGTTAGTCAAGGCAAATCCGTCTTAGACAACTTTAATAATTTGTTTCACAATCACTTAAATGCCATTGTCTATAATTTTGTAGATATGCTCTCCCACGCACGCACAGATACAGAGATGATTCGTGAGCTTGCCCCTGACGAAGCGGCTTATCGCTCTCTGACCAATTCATGGTTTATACACTCTCCGCTTTGGGAACTACTAAGAAAATTAGCAGAGAAAAATGCCAGAGTAATTATTACAACAGACCATGGAACTATCAGAACTACAAGACCTTACAAAATAGTTGGGGATAAAAATACCAATACAAATCTCCGTTATAAGCAAGGTAAAAACTTAGATTATGATGACAAATATGTATTTGAATGTCGTAAGCCCGAAAGGTTTTTCTTACCCAAAGTCAATGTTTCGACCACCTACGTATTTGCTACGGAAGACTATTTCTTTGCCTATCCCAATAATTATAACCACTATGTAAAGTATTATAAAGATACTTTCCAACATGGCGGCGTTTCCTTAGAAGAAGTCATTATTCCTTTTATACAATTGAGTGCTAAGTAAATATAAAATTGGCTACAACTGTCTGATACTCTTAAAACTATCAGACAGTCGTAGCTAAGCCCTCAAGTAAAGTATATGTTTTAACTCTTATATTTTGCCAATGCACTTATCAAAGATTCATTTTCTTCTTGAGTTCCTACTGTAATCCGCAGAGAATCATCACATAGAGCTACTTTGGAGCGGTCTCTGACAATAATCTTATTATCAATCAAATAATCATAAATTTGCTTGGCACTACTTGTCTTGACCAATATAAAATTAGCATTTGAAGGATAAACTTTCAGAATACAAGGGATTTTGCTAAGTTCCACAGCTAATTTTTCCCTTTCCTGCAAAATAGCCTCTACCATATCATTCTTCCTTTTTATATTATCAAGTGCCTGAATAGCAAGTTCTTGAGTTACTTCATTGATATTGTAAGGTGGCTTGATTTTGTTCAAAAACTCAATGATTTCAGGAGAGGCAAAGGTCATACCCAGCCTTAGAGCCGCTAATCCCCATGCTTTAGAAAAGGTTTGTAACACTACCAAATTAGGGAAATCTGATAATTCTTCTATCCAAGAACGGTCTTTGGCAAAGTCTATGTATGCCTCATCAATGATTACTAATCCCCCAAAATTGCTCAATAACAAGCGAATATGTACTTTTTTCAAGCTGTTCGCACTTGGATTATTGGGCGAGCAGATAAAAATTAACTTCGTTCGATTATCTATTGCTTTTAAAACACCATCTATATCTATTTGGAAATCAGCCGTTAATTTTATTTTTTTGGTAAAGACTTGATTCAAATTCGCACTGACTTCATACATACCATAAGTAGGCGGCATAAGAATGACATTATCATGGTGAGGTTCACAAAATGCCCTAAACAATAGGTCTATTGGCTCATCACTGCCATTACCAAGAAAAATTTGATTAGGGTTACAAGTTTTTATCTCTGCCAATTTTTCTTTGACTTTGCGCTGATAAGGGTCTGGATAGCGATTGTATTTTTCATGCTCTAATACCGAACCATAAGGATTTTCGTTAGCGTCTAAGAAGATTCCTTCTTTTCCTGTATATTCATCTCTGGCTGACGAATAAGGTTGGAGTGTCAAAATATGCTTTCTTACAAGCGATTCTACGTTAAACATAAATGTATATGAGAAAATTAAATAATTGATTATTTGATAGTTATTACGCAAAATAAATACATTGAACTATGATACCAGAACTTGTCAGGTAACTTTTTCTTACTTTTGTTAAAAGCAAATTTAGGCATAATAAGCATCTGTTAAAAAGATTTGAATTGATTTTTTAGGGTATTAGATTCATAAAAGCACTTGCTATCTGTCAGGTGCGTAATCAGAAGATTGTAGAGGTTGCTTTTGCGGATAAAGATAAAAAATTTGCGATGTTAGAAGAGATTAAAATTAGGCAATTAAGTAAAAGTGAGGAGATTCTACTTGATTTTAGAGATTGGCAGATAGAACGCCTTAGAGTTTTGTGTAGCAACTAATTTGAGGAACTCAACCCTTTATAAGGTTTAAAGCCTTGTGAAGGGTTAAAATTAAAAGAATTTGAGCATATTTAATTACTTGAACATAATTGGTTTATTTTTTTGTTAAAATTTATACTTTATTAGTCTGAGCCATAATATTGTGTATCACTTCATCAAGTTCTTCAGTTGCTCTGTAAAGGTAGGCAAGGTATTCTTGTCTTTCTGTTTCAGTTGCTTGCAAGTCATTTCTAATGAGGTTACAAAGCCCTAAGATATTGGCAACAGGTCTTCTCACGCCATGTGCTTGTTGCCAAGCAATTTGCTCTAATTGCTTGTTTTGGAGTAGTAATTTTTCTTCTAAATTTTTTCGTTCATTGACTTCATAGCCCAAGAACATAATTTTATAAATTTTCCCCAGATTATCCACTACCCCCGTAGCTGAAACGTCTATCCAAGAATGAGTCCCGCTTTTGGTTCTTATTTTTATATCTTCCCTCCAAATTCCACCATCCATAATAGTATTTTGCATTTCTTGCCAAAATTCTGCGCTATGATTAGTAGCCACAATGAGGCTATGATATTGTCCTATTACCTCTTCTTTGGTATATCCCGAGACTGAGTAAAACTTATCATTTACATCTAAAATAACCCTATTCAGGTCTGTAATACTTACAATAGTGGCACTATTTAGTGCCTTCTTGATATTTTCATTATCTTGCTCTACTTTCTTTTTTTCATCAATATTAATTGCTGTTACTAAACGACATGCCTTATTTTTATAGAAGGTGCTATGAGAAAATATATTGACGTAAAATTTTTCACCATTTTTATTTTGATGTAGCCATTCCCCGCTATTTGAATACTCCTTATTTTCATTATATATATTATCAAGTAGTCTAATATGCTCTTTTTCAGGTCTTAAGTCAAGTAGGTTTAGGGATAAAAATTCTTCTCTCGTATAACCATAACTAATGCAAGCCGCATCATTTACCAAAACTATTTTTAACGTGTGTACCTCGTATATCCACATTGGATTTGGATTTTTGTCAAATAACTGCTCAAAATCATTTTTGACATATTGGAGTTGGCGTGTCTTAGATTTTATCAAAAGAAATAAAGAAAAAATTACAAATAGCATAAGGAAAATGCCTATGACTATGGGTAAAGATGGAATAGTAAAATAAGAATAACTCATAACAAAGAAAAAAAGCTCAAAGTATAGTAACACTTTGAGAATAACATGGATACAATTAGTAAGGGTTATATGTAAAAACTGAGTAGCGTAAACAAATTTGAATAAAAATAGTGTAAATATCAAGAATATGATACATAAAAATATTTCTCTATTACCAATTAGTCCAAATTTGCAATCGCAACTGCGAACCGTTCGGGCTTGCATAAAGTTAAATTTAAAATTCAAACTTAATTAGGTTAAGATTACAAATCTTGACCAGCAGGAAAATAAGAGAACTATTGACCAATAACTTTCTTTTTTTTAAAAATCATCTTGATTCCTTTTTCATTAGGAATTAAGCGAAATTAACGGATACTTTCAAAGTGTCAGTTAATTGATTTTCAATAAGATAAATGCTTCTCCTGTTTTTTCATCTCTGATGATTTCCTGTATGAGATTGTTGTCTTGTATTTCTTGTTGGATATTCACATTTTTACTTGCCACCGCAAAAGAAATTCTTTTTTCCTTGATAAAATCTACTAAAAGTTCTTTTGGTGTTTTTTGAATATGAGCTTCGGTCTGTTTGAGAATAAACTGCTGAAAAGGGCTATTTCCAATAAAAATATTTAACCTTTTGTCAGGATAGACATCAAGTATTTTGTACCAACTGGTATTGATAAGAAAAGAATGATTGACTGTGTGAGCGATATACCCTCCTAAGGTAGGCTCAGAAAGCACCCCAAAAGTAAAAACCGTAGGCATTTCGTTTTTGTCCAATAATATTATTCCTGTAAGTGGGTGTTGGGTTTTGCTTATCTTCTTTAAAATATGGCTAACTTTTTCAGTATAGACTCCACTGTATATTAGCTTCTTTTCATAAACTATTCGCTTCCCAAAACTATATATACTTACTACAAAAAGTAGGAAATAAAGTACTGAAAATGCGTATTTTAGTCGAGTATTCTCTTTTTTTGTTTGCCATAGAGCCAAAGGCAATACCACAAAAAAAACTTTAAAATAAATGACAGCAAAATTTTGGGCAAACTGATAAGAGTCTATAATAAAATAGGTAAGCCCACTGAACGCAATACCACAAAATAAAACGCTTAAAAAGATAAAAAAAATAATTTTTAGATGTCTATTTTTGAAAATAAGCCAAAAAGTCAGCAAAATAAAAGGAAGATAGAGAATAATAAACCTTGCCCACTCTGCCACTATCCTTACCAATGCCTTTGTAAAAAATGTGCTTAACCCTATATTACTTAAAATACTTATTTCTGGAATTTGGCGCGGGGCAGTCGGTTTGAGAAAGAAGGCAAATAAAAAATAAGCAATAGCAAACAATACAAGAGAAAATAGGATTTTTAGATTGTTTGTTTCTATCAACTTGAACCGCCAATTCAATGCAAAGAAAATGAAAAACCCGCTTAATATACAAGGTGTTAGACCTATATTGACAATAGGCATCGCAAAGGCAGTAATCACCCCTAAGTGATATTTACCATTCACGAAAAATAAAAATACGCAAATCAAAAATAACTCACTAATCGCAAGTTTGGGCATAGAAAGCGCATCTATCAACCCCATGTCATATCGCCTACTAATATATCTGATTAGCTCGATGGACTGATAAAAATCAAAGAAAATGGTAGTAGAAAAGCATAAAAATCCTGCGATAAAATAATGATACCATTTAATATTCTTTTTAAAGTTCTCAAAAATAGATAGATAACCTAAAAACAAGGCACTTAACAACAGCACAGCACTTATCAATGAAAATGTGTAGAGGGAAAGCAGACCTGAAAATTTTACTATCAAAGCACTAAGCCAAAGCTCAAAATAGTGATAAGCATGTACCCCATGATACTGTTTGCCCATATAATTCAACCCTGCTTCCACATTTTCCTGTCCCAAATCCTCCAACACATCTACAAGATTGCTATAAAAAATTTTGTCATAAGTAAGTTCGTAGTGATATAGGTAGCCGCTTTGTATATCAGTCAATTCCAATACCTTGACTAAGAAAGCAATGGTAGCAAAAGTAATGCTTACTAAAACAATGCGTAATTCTTGTTTATCAGGCAAAAAAGAAGAAAACTTATTCGTTGTAAATTGCTGATAACGTACTTCTTTATAAAATAAAAAAATGAGAGGCAAGAAAAAAATATTAAACGTCAGGAAAAGGCTTTGTAGCAAAGAATAAGAAAGCACAGAAGATAAGATACCCAAAAATAGCTTGCTAAAAACGCGTGAATGTATGGTCAGAGTATTTTGTTTAACTTTTGTGAGCAGAAGAATAAAATGCCCAAGAAGGTAACTAAAAAAAATAAAAAATAAAAAATACGAATAATAAGTATATGTTTCTGAATAAGTTAACATGATTTGCTGTTTTTTAGAATACAAAGCTAAGTATTAAAACATAACCACAAAAAAATACATACATTGATAGAAAACCTTACAAACCAATACTGAGTGATGTGTTTATTGTGGGTTTGGAGAGTTGCAAAAATAGTATTTATTTTGGGTTTTCCACGACTAATAAAATCAACACCTTATTCACACAACCCTGTTATCCTAATTGGCTGACTTTTTTAAAGACAGTAACGTAAAAATAGACAAAAAAGCAAGCAGTACCAAGCTATTTTTTTCAAGACTTTTTCCAAAAAAAATGGGCTTTGCCTTTCAAGAATTTGGTGTCCTTCGGTCATAGATAGCAGTTTGTTCCCTACCCCGTTTTGCTGAGAATTTAGCATAGCGACTCTCAGTAAGTTATTTAGCAAGTCTTAGACTTGTGTAAGAGTGCAAAAGCTAAGGAAATAGAGCTGTCGTACTTACTTACATAACTATAAGCTAATCACAGTTTTCCACATCAAATGTAGTAGATATACTGGGCAGTATTCTGAAAATGTGCAAGGTCTATTTTTTGAAATATAAAATTTCTTCTATTTCCCTTGAAAGTTTGCCTTTCTTTTCTCTAAAAAAGCATTTGCTCCTTCGCTGAAATCTTCTGT
>JALOMS010000168.1 GCA_025455345.1 Thermoflexibacter sp.
CACCCTTTGTAGCTCATATCCATACAAAACGGTCTGATATCGAGTGGTTGCCTCTTGCTTCCTGCGCTCATGTACCACCTATTTTTGGTATGGAATGTAATCTCTCCGTCAATACAAATCATATTAATCTTTGACTCATTATCTACGTCTGGCTTTATTTCAAAACTTCCATTGAACTGTTTTTTAGGAGAATCATAAGTCATTTTTCCATTAGCAACCAACAAAGCCCCACCCAAAGGCGAATTGACAACTCTTAGTTCACCTTCTAAGCCTAAGTTAAAACCTTTGTTTTGTACGGCAACTTCAACACCTACGCTAAATTCTGCTAAAACGCCTTCTGTGGACTGGTCTATGTAAGTAGTTCGCTGATAGCCACCATAAAGCGTTTTCAAGTCAGGTACAAAATCAAATTCTTCTACCGCATCTATGTTTACAGTACCCGCTTTGGAGTGATTCATGTGGTGATAAAGCCTGAAATCAACCCCCGTCATTATCAGATAAGGCGGAATAGGTATGCCACTTGCTAACTTAGCCAACTTTTTTGACATTGGTTTCTTCCTTCCCACCGCCTTATCTGAACCACCAACACCTACTCCTGCCTGAATAAACCAAAAACTCTTATCCCCTACCGAACCATTGACGTAGATAGTATTCAACTTGAAAGGAACAGGAACAAATATTTCTGAGAAAAAGACCCCCTGCCAAGAATCTCCCCAATCAGGGTGATTTCTGGTCATTTTTACCATGCCCTCAAATTTGGCAATGACTACATCAGTTTTAATATAAACAGAATCTAAAATGATGTTTCCATCAGTTTGTGTTTTTCTTCCAGCACCAGCACTAAGTATATCAAATACGCTAATCTCTTTTTCTGTAACGGTAGATTTACTTTGAGAGCTACTCTGTATATTATTGGTAAGAGCAGAAGGAGGACTGACGTAATCCGTTGATTCTGATTTCCATAAACTTGCAAGCGTAATCTGTGGCGCACCATTTTTCCCACTTGCGTCTTCCGAAATTGTAATCTCTGCTTTTGCGGCAAAGGCGTACTGCTGATTCTGAAAAGCGGCGGCAATGGCATTGATAACGATAGGATTTGCACTTAGCTTGCCTTTTGCTTGCTGTGTAAGTGTCTGTGTACCATTAGGTTTACTAAATCCAATGTTGCCATTCCCCCAAATTTTAAAACTGTTCAAACCCTTGATATCTACGCTCAAAAACTTCCAATTAGCGTCTATCATCATGTCCAAGCGTTCCTTGTCTGCAAAAACTGCTCTCCTTATCACAATGTCCACAGCTTGTTCTTGATTTTTAGCATTAAAAGTAAATGCCTTGCTTTCCAAGCTCTCGTCCAATGCGCCTACTTGGAAACCATTGTCAGATAGTGGCATGGTAAAAGCATAATTATCTGTAACAGAAATAAATGGAATCTTGATATCGCCTTTGAAATGACTTTCTGAAATGCTGTTGTTTTCTATATTAAAGGTGAAAGAGAGCAAGCGACCCCCAAATTGGTTAAACCAGATTCTATTTTTATCTGAAAGCTTGTGCGTGTGTGCAAAATCCAATCCTTGCGCTGTTACCCATGATTTTAGGTTATCTCCGTCTTTTAGCACCAAGTCAAAAGTTTGCCTATCATTCATGTAAAATTGGCTGGTGTTGTCTATCCCCTGTTCATACGTTACCTTGAACTTCTCAAAATATGCCCCTTTCCAAGCCTTGTTGCTTGCCAATTTCAAAGGAGAATCTTTCTCAGAAAAGTCTAAAATAACAGTTTGGGGAGCTAACATACTTTTTGTTCCTTTCAAAATGTGAATGTTGTTTTGCAAAGCCAAATTCTCTACTTTGAGATAAAATAATTGGTTTGCTTGGGCAAAAGGAATCATCAAGCGTTCATTATTTTTTTCATATCCTTTGACTTTTTCAGACAAATAAACTTCCCCGTTCATGCGAATAGTAAAGGCATTGTCTTTGATAAAAAAGTCAGAAGTTTTCAATAATTTCATGCGGAAACCAAGCGGCTCTACCAAGTTGAAGTCATTGCTCTCATCTAAGAAAGCATTTGCCGCTTTGATGGTATAAGCGTCATAATTGATAGAGGTAAGTACGGAGCGCACTGTATCTGCCTTGCCCGAAGTAGTCGGGTGAGGAAATGCCCAGCGCACAAAACCCAAGACTGCCAATTCTTTCTTGTTGAGTCTGAGCGTTTGAGGAACAAACCACGCACTTTTGTTTTCCTTTTGAGTCGGGGTGAGTTCTATCCACTCATTATTTTTAATATCTTTGGTAATTTCCCCAGCGTCAAGCACATAACGACCTGCCACATCTATGATTTTTAGTTCTTTGAAGTCCACTTCCGTTACTTCTCCGTTCTCCTTGATTTTTACTTCACCTTTGCCAGAAAGTTTGGCTAAGTCATTGGTAGTCAAATTTTTCACTACTACAATATGACTCCCCACATTGAACTGGTCTATGAGGTTTGCACCTTTGAAAGTCCTTACATCACTTTTGGCGATTTCTTGGTTATTAGAAACGGCAACGACCTGCCAAGCGTATTCTGTGGATTTTTCGGGCTTTTGTTTCAAAATCAAATCCCACCCACGACTTGCAGGTGCCAATGGTGTATTTTCTTCGTACCAAGCCTCATTGTTTTCTACGGCAACTTTGGGGTCTTGTTTGTCCAAGAGTTTGACAATTTTTAGGCGATAGGAAACTTGCTGTCCTGTGGAGGCATTGCTTGGGTTATTCCATTGGAAATAAGGCTCATCCCTTTCCTTGTAAATGGTTTTGTCTTTGGGATTTTGCAAGGCAATCGTACCGTCATTGGGGTTGCCATAGCTAAACCAACAAATCTGGCTAAATCCTTCATTTTTAAATAAATCTCTACCGTCCGCGCTTCTTGCTTGTACCCTATACACGTATCTTTTTCCTGCGTCCAACTGGGGCGCATTCATATCATACAAAAACTGCATTTGAGGCAAAAAGCCTGATTGGAAATGCAACAAAGCCTTTCCATTGTTAATCGCATACAGTGGATTCACCGCTAAGTCAGTTACCTCATACAGAGAAAGTTGGTATTCAAAACCTACGCCTATATTTGGAGAAACATTATTGGATAACTGCCACTGAAACATGATATTCTGTGGGTCAGACGGCTGTATCATATTTCCGCAAATTGGCGTAATGACCATAGGCTCATCATTGAGTACCAACCATGCTGTTTGGCAAGATTGGTTAGAAATCACCACCCCCGACTTATATTCCAGCACTTCTACACAAAACGTATAAACACCTTCTTTGAGTTTTCCATTGTTGGCAACCAAAGCCTGCGCCGTAGTACCACTGATAGCCAAGTTGTTATAATTCAAATAAGGCTCTAAATCTGCACCCGAAAGCGTAACAGGTACACCAGGGGTAATGGTAATAGGCTGACCAAGTGCGTCTGGGCGCGTTTGTAAGCGCAAACCTGTACTTTCTATGGTGATTCGCAAGCGAACATCTACGTTAGGCTCTCCAAAATCGTTAAATAGCAACCTCACTTGTAGCTTTTCTGCCGTAGCGTCAAAATAATCGCTTAGATAAATAGAATAAGGTCTGCCTACGATGGTATTAGCCGTAACAGGAAAACGTTGCTGTGCTGAAACTTCACTGCTTGCCCAAATGCTTATGACATTTAAGAAGAGCGACAAAGCAATAATTTTGTAAAAATATTTTTTCAAAAGATTCATTATTAACGAATTATGAATTATAAGTTATTAATTTCAATTAAGGGTTTTGTTAATAGAAGTCCCGTTAGGGGCATAAGCTTTATAGAAACTAAGTTAAGTATAGATTCTAAGTCCCGTTAGGGACGTAACTATTTTATTAACAAGATTTTGTATCGTCCCTATGGGACTTATAGATTACGCTTAATTCCATCTTCTACAAATAGGTCGTCCCTAACGGGACTTTAATACAAAGCATGGAATTAATTATGATACTAAAACCGATAATTATAGCCCAAAGAACCACGAAACTCATTAAACGATTTGACAGTATTCAATAAAGCTGACCTATCTAACCAATTGATGTTAAATGAGAGTGTATGGTGCTTATTTATGATATAATTATTTACTAATCTGATATTTATATTCCTGCTTGATAGTACACCTGTGTTGTACAAGTTTACCAAAGTAGTGGCTATTCCTACCTTCATTTTCTTTTGGAGGAATGCCTTATTCACCGCCAAAGCGGGTCCTACGGTCAGGTTGTCAAATGCTCCAAATGTATTGTTATTGATATTGAAAGAAGCGGTAATGTTAAAAGCCAAAGGCACGATATTGTACTGATACCCCGTTGCAAGGCTGTAAAAAGTAGAGTTTCCTGCATTGTTATCTCTTGCCGCTTGGTAGTTTAAGTTACTGAAAAGCAAGTGCTTCACTCGGCTTGTTCCCGCAAGGTAGTTAATACCAAAACCTGCACTCCTCGTTACTTGTGAGTAAAACAGCGAATCCAACTCCTCTACTTGCACCAACCGAGTGGAAGAAGCGAAATTGTTATAAGAAGCGTTCAGTGAAAATTTTTGGTTGGGGGCATACGCAATATTCAACGCCCAAATTCCTCTGGTGAGGCGCGAAAGCAAGTCGCTGTTCAGGTTGTTGCGTTGGATACCTCCATTGGCAGAAAAAGTCAGTTTGTTTTGTAAGGCACGCAAAGAGAAACCTCCTGTAATATCTTCTAAATCATTATTTAAGAAAATAGCTCCCATAGATTTGAATTCAGGGTCTATGCGCCTGTACGAAACCTTAAATTCATAGTTGTCCAATCTATAACTCAAATTGGAATGGATAGCATTATTAAATTGGGAAGAGGCGTTGGGCGTAAAAAGACTACCTAAGTTATTGAAAGACTTGTAGCTATCAAGTTCGCTTCTACCCAAACGAATGTCTTTGGTATAGGCACTGAATGCATAATCTACGTCAAAAAATAGGCGTTTGGTGAGTTGCTGTTTGCCTACCAAGCCAATGACTAAGTTTTCGGCAGGACTGAGGGCAGAAGTTGCCGCTACATTAGGATTTACCGTATTTTCATCATCTTTTGCCTTAAAAAACATCAATTCTACGGTGCGTTCAGGGTTTCTCCCCAAACCGATTTTTGCACCGTAACCCATTCGCTCATAGGCGGGTACACCTGTTACTAAGCCGTCAATGCCACCCACAGGCACAGCCCTGACAAATCTACCATATAAAATAGTTCCTCTGACAAACGAATTTTGAGGGGCAACCTCTATGCCCGCCCCTAAGAAGACATTGCCAGAAAGAGAAAATTGTGAAAAATTCAAACTGCGATAACCCAAATGGGCAGTAACCCCTTTGTAAGTGGGGCTTAATCCAAACTGATTGAAAGGTTGGGTGAAGTTTCGTTGTTGCTGTGTAAAAGTTACAGAAATAGGAATGTCTATGCCGTAAAGATTGATATTTACATTGCCGTTTAACATCCAGAAAAATGGGTCGCGGCGGCTGGCTATGCCCGAAGCGTTGTAAAAAGTTCCTTGTGAAGAAAAGCCACCAGAAAGTGTTACAGGCTTGGTATCACCTAATCCGCTCAGGTTTTGAGCATAAGTAAGGTTCGTAAAAGAGGCAAAAAAATGCAAGAGTAAAAAAATACTTGAAAAGAATATACCCTGATGTACAGCATACCTCTTTCTTATAAAATTTAGGATTCCTAAATCTATCTTCTGAATGTTTAAAAGTGATACTTTTCTTGAATATGTTTCCATTGAACGCTAAAATTAGCTTTGTGAGAAAGATGAAATTCAAAACTTTACTTGTCTTATATCAATGATAAAGTTAAGGCATATAGCAAAAGAGGTAAAAGCAAAAAAAGATTTGCCTCGAAAGTAGTTTGGAAAAACATACAAAGCTATTTTTTGGAATAGACAAAAGAATGGACAAAGAATTAACTCTTTGATTATTAAATTTTTACAATTAATTCATCTAAGGATTCCTCTGTAAGCAAATTGAGTTTTTTTCGCAGACGATAGCGCGCCTTATTGACGCTTTCGGGTGAAATAGCAAGCATATTGGCGGCTTCTTTGGTCGTTAGATTCAGTTTGATTAGGGAGCAAAGGCGAATTTCTGCTTGGGAAAGGTCTGGGAAATTGGCTTTGAGGGTAGTGAAAAAACCTTTGTACACCTGCTCAAACAATTTCTTAAATTCTTCCCAATCATTTTCCGTCAAAATAGTCGTTTCAAAAAGTTGGTTCAGCGCATTGATATGTTCATTGAGTTCTTTGCCTGAACTATTTTTTAACATTTCCAACTCTTGACGCATTTCTTCCAAAAGTTCTGTTTTTTGTACTAAATTGTGCGTGTAATATTGCAATTCTTTTTGGTGCAGTTCTGCTTCTCTTTTTTGATTTTCTATGTTTATTTGTAAGAGTGCTTCTGCTCGTTTCTGCTCCGATTTGGCAAGCACTTCCTTCTGTCTTTGGATTAAAATATCTTGTTTTAGCACCCTTTGTCGGTTGCGGTAGGCGATGATGATAGCAACAATGACGAAGGACAATAACATAATAAAAACAATCAAACTGTATGTAATATTTTGCTGTCTTTGAATCTCTACTTGGTCTAATCTGATTTGTTGTTCTTTCTTTTCAGATTCGTATTCTGTGGTTAGTTCAAGGATTTGCTTGTTTTTATTGAGGTTAAAAAGGGTATCTTTGAGGGCATTAAATTTTTCAAAATACAAGTACGCCTCTCCAAAATTGCCCTGCACTGCATAAATTTCAGCAAGCATTTGGTAAGCATTTTCTTCTTCTGCTTTTAGCTCGTGTTTCTTTGCTAAAACAAGGCTTTTTTGGGCATATTTCAATGCCTTGTTGTAATTTTTTTCTTGCTTGTAATTGTCTGCAAAGTGTTGTAAGCCATTGGTAAGTACAAGCCAAACTTGCTCTTTTTCAGCCAAATCGCACGCTTTTTGGAAAAAGGCTCGCCCTTGCTCAAACTGTTGTTTTTGGGTAGCAAGCAAGCCAAGCGCATTGTAAGAATCTTTGATAATGGAGGTTTCATCGATTTCTTCTGCGATGGCTAAGGCTTTTTGGGCGTATTCAAATGCTTTTTCATAGTTTTTTTGCCTTCGGAACGAGGTAGAGAGATGGTAGGTAGCATGGGCTTCTAATCTTCTATTTTTGATTTCTTTGTTGATTTCCAATGCTTTCTCATAATACTCTATCCCTTTTTCTATCTGCCCGCTACTGGAATAGGCAATGCCAATATTGAGGTAAGAAGCTCCAATACCATATTGATTTTTGATATTTTCCCTGATTTTAAGGGCTTGAAAATGGTTTTGCAAAGATTTTTCAAAATCGCCTTTGTTTTCATACATAATGCCAATATAGTTCAAAATCCTTGCTAACCAAGTGCTGTCCTTAGCCACCTGCGCTATTTTAAAGGCTTTTTGGTAATTAGACAAAGCCAATGGATAGTTAGACACATTCCAATAGTGTTGCCCAAGAGAATCTAATACTTGTAATTCTGCTATTTGTTCTTTGTTGGCACTCTGAGCATTGATATTTTGATAGGATATACCCCACAATACGCTTACCCAAAGTATGATAAGATATATGTTTTTCATTATATTTTTAAATAATAGAACTCATAAAAGTTGATAACATAATTCACTGATTATCAATGTAATTATGCTTTGTCCATTGCTTTGTCCATGTCTAAATTTTCTTGTATTAATTCATTATAAATAACTTAGGACTGTGAAAAAAAATTTTTGGTAGGAGGGTAATTTAAATAAATGAGAACAAATATAATAAAATAAAAACGGGTTTAAAAATATGAATACACAATTTTCAAAATATCACTTGCAAAGAAAGGTACAACTTGTTCTAATAAAATGTTTTTTTAGCATTGCTACTTTTTTTATTTTATGCCATGCTTTCTCAGCCCAAGCGCAAGTTGGGTTTAACAATCCTACACCAGACGCTTCTTCATTGTTGGATTTGAAAGCAACGGACAAGGGATTGCTTATCCCCAGAATGACTACTACACAAAGAATAGCGATAGCAAGCCCAGCAGAAGGACTGCTCGTCTTTGATACAGACCAAAAACGCTTTTATTTCCATGATGGTGCAAATTGGTTGGCTCTCAATCCTTTGAACTACAAACAAGACCAAAGCCCTGCGGCAGTTCCACCTTCTACTTCCGATTTGGTAGCTGATATTACTACCAATGTGGGTATCAGTACCAATACTCCACTTAGCAAAGTGGCTGTGTCAGGTAATATGGCAGTGGGTGCTGGATATGCGGGTACAAATGCCGCACCAGCGAATGGACTGATAGTGGAAGGCAATTTGGGAGTAGGCACGAATAACCCTACTGAAAAGTTATATGTTGTAGGTGGTACTCAACTCGATGGGAATACAAGGATAAATGGTAATTTGAATCTTACAGGGACGGGCGTAATTACTGCCAATGCCTTAAATGTGGCAAGTGTGTCAGTTTCCTCTCCTAA
>JALOMS010000169.1 GCA_025455345.1 Thermoflexibacter sp.
AAAATTACACATAAAAAAATGGAACACAAAGAACAAAAGAAATCTAAACTCCCCGAATTTGGGCTAAGTACGTTTGCGATTAAGAACAAAACCAGCGTATTTATCTTGACGGCAATCATTGCGGTCATGGGCTTGCTTTCTTACAACTCCATGCCCAAAGAGCAGTTTCCAGAAGTAGTGATTCCTACGGTGATTATCAACACGATATACCCTGGAAATTCGCCTGTGGATATTGAAAATTTGATTTCAAGGCACATTGAGAAGGAAGTCAAATCAGTGAAAGGGGTAAAAAAAATCAACTCTACGTCTTCGCAAGATGTATCAGTAATTATCGTAGAGTTTAATGAGAACGTATTGATTAGCAAGGCATTACAAGATACCAAAGACGCAGTAGATAAGTCAAAACGCAACCTGCCGACTGACTTGGACACTGACCCGCAGGTATTAGAGGTGGACGTATCCCAAATCCCTATCGTAATGGTGAATATTTCGGGGAATTACGACATGGAAAAACTCCGCTATTTTGCTGAATATTTGGAAGATAGATTTGAGGAATTGCCCGAAGTATCAAGCGCAAACCTGATAGGGGCTTTGGACAGGGAAATCCAAATCAATGCGGATATTCATAAAATGGACGCAAGAAAGGTAACTTTTAGCGACATAGAAAATGCAATTCGTGCGGAAAATATCTCTATGTCAGGCGGCGAAGTCCTTACTGACGGATACAGACGCTCCATGCGTATTTCTGGCGAATTTAAAAAAGCAGAAGACATCGCTAAGATTATCGTAAAGTCAGAAGACATGGATCCCGTTTATTTGAAGGACATTGCTGAGGTAAAAGACGCTTTTGTAGAGCGCAAAAGTTATGCACGCTTGGCAACAGGTGAGTTTGCAAACAAAGGCAATTCTCCTGTGATTTCCTTGCGCGTGGTGAAGAAAAATGCTGAAAATCTGATTAATGCAGACGCAAAAATTAAGAAAATAGTAGAGGAAGCGCAAAAAAGCGTATTGCCCAAAGATTTGACGATTGTCTATACTGACAATCAGGCAGATGACATGAAAATTCAGATTGCCAACTTGGAAAACAACATCATTTTTAGTACGATTCTGGTCGTGGGCGTGTTGCTGTTCTTCATGGGTTTGCGTAATGCGATTTTTGTGGGGATTGCCATTCCGCTTTCCATGTTTATTTCCTTTATTATCCTAAGTTCTATGGGCTATACAGTCAATATCATGGTATTGTTTGGGTTAGTCTTGGCGTTGGGTATGTTGGTGGACAATGGAATTGTGGTGATTGAGAATATTTATCGCCAAATGGAAGAAGGCGAAGACCGAGAAAGTGCGGCAAAGCATGGCGTAGGCGAGGTGGCTTGGCCTATCATCAGTTCTACCCTGACTACTTTGGCGGCATTTGCGCCCTTGCTGTTTTGGGGAGGAATCATTGGTGAGTTTATGAGTATTTTGCCTGTAACCTTGATTGTAGTGCTTAGTTCTTCGCTTTTCGTAGGTTTGTTTGTTAGCCCTGTTACTGCTTCTGTATTTATGCACTTGGACGACAAAGACCACAAGCCCAACAGAAAACGCATTACTATCATTGGTCTTGCTTTGATGGGTCTTTCTATTCCATTTTACTTTGCCGCGACAGACGGTTATTCCTTGCCTAACTTGCTCATGACCGCAGGTTTATTTACCTTATTGAATGCTTATTTTTTAAGAGGAGCGGCAATTTGGTTTCAAAATAATGCCTTGGTATGGTTAGAAAATGCCTATTTAAGATTCCTACGCTTTGCGCTGAACGGAAAACGTCCTATCTATTTCTTTATAGGAACTTTCTTTTCTCTGATTTTCTCCTTGATGATTTTTGGGGCAAATCAGCCTTTGGTCTTGTTATTCCCTGATAATGAGCCACTTTATATTTATTTGTACAATGAAGCACCACTCGGTACGGACGTAGAAACTACGGATAAAATCACCAGAGAATTAGAGAAAAAAGTATTTGAAACCTTAAAACCTTATGAAAATATCGTTGCCTCCGTAGTAACCAACGTAGGCGAAGGTACAGGCAACCCCATGGCGGGACCTGGGGCAGGTAGCATGGCTTCATTTACACCACATAAAAGCAAAATTTCTATTGGTTTTATAGATTACGAGTCAAGAAATGGGGTAGAAACAGCAGAAATTCTGAAAAAATTTAGTGAAATGACCAAATCAATTCCTGGGTTAAAAATCACTACGGGCAAAAATAGTTCAGGTCCTCCTACTGGTTTCCCTGTCAATATAGAAGTGAAAGGTGTTGATTATAACGTACTTATTGGTGAAGCTGAAAAAATTAAGAACATCATAGAGCAAGCGGGTATTGCAGGTATGGAAGGTTTGGCAACGGACTTAGAAATAGGCAAACCCGAAGTTTTATTGAACATAGATAGGGAAAAAGCAAGAATGTTAGGGCTTTCTACCTCGTCTTTGGCAATGAATATGCGTACTGCGATTTACGGCAAAGAAATTTCTAAACTCAAAGATGGCAATGACGATTACCCTATTCAGTTGCGCTTGCAAGACCGCTACCGCTATGATTTGGCTTCCCTCAACGACCAAAAAATTTCTTTCAGGGACAACAAAGGCAAGTTCCACCAAATTCCTATTTCTTCGGTAGCAGATATGCGCTATACCTCGTCTTACGGCTCGGTGAGAAGAAAAGATTTGGACAAGGTAATTGTAGTAAGTGCTGGTGTATCAGCAGGTTATAACCCTAACCAAATCGTAGAGCAGGTAAGAACTCTCTTGGCAAATCATAAAATGCCCGCAGGTTATACCTTCAAGTTTACAGGCGAACAGGAAGAGCAAGCACAATCTATGGCTTTCTTGATGAAGGCAATGTTAATCGCAGTTGCCTCTATTTTCTTGATTTTGGTTTCTCAATTTAACTCCGTAGTAAAGCCGTTTATCATCATGACTTCGGTGCTATTTAGCTTGCAAGGCGTATTCTTGGGCATGACCATTTTCAATGACGCTTTCATTATCATTATGACAGGTATTGGGATTATTTCTTTGGCAGGGGTGGTAGTGAACAATGCGATTGTGTTGGTGGACTACGCAGGACAATTGGAAAACAGGAAGTTAGCTTCGCTGGGACTTACCCCCAAAGACAAATTGAGCAAAGAAGACTTAATAGAATGTTTGGTAGAGGCAGGTTACACGCGCTTGCGTCCCGTACTTCTCACCGCTATCACTACGGTTCTGGGCTTGATTCCGATGGCAGTAGGCTTGAACATAGATTTCTTTGACCTCTACAAAAACTTTGACCCGCACATCTACACAGGGGGCGACAATGCCGCATTCTGGGGTCCTATGGCGTGGACAGTGGTGTATGGTTTGACCTTCGCTACCTTCTTGACTTTGATTATCGTACCTGTGATGTACCTGATAGCAGAACGAATTGCAGGGAAGGTGAGAGATAGGAAAAAGGAAAAAGCAGTGAAAGAAGAAAAAGGAATCCTCTTAGAAAAGGCAGAAGTATAAGAAAATCAGATAATTGACAAAGTTGAACGTATTTTCGCATGATTCAATGTTTTGATTGATGTGAAAATACGTTCTTTTTTTGTGGTTATTTCATACTTACCTCTCTATCTCAATCACCGTATCTATCTCCTCTTTGCTTATGCCTTTCAAGTCAAAAATGTAATACCCTGTGTCTGCGGCTTTGGTAAATTTGATGGACCTCTTGTCTTTGAAAACTTTTGCTGATTTTATCTGATAAGGAATTTTGAGCAACAAATCATCTTGGACGGCAAATAGGTGTAAGTATATTTTATTCCCTTTTTCTGTAATCGCCATCTGCTCACTTGGGCGCGCAAAACCTCCCTTTGTGCCATAAATAGTTTCCCCATACACAGCCATCCACTCGCCCATCGCTTTCAGCCTTTCAGAAAACTCTGTTTGGATAGCTCCACTCGGCAAGGGACCTATATTCAGCAAAAAATTAGCACCATAACCAGAGGCTTTCACCAAATAGTGGATTAATTCTTTGACAGATTTGTACTTGGTATCGGTGATATTAAAGCCCCAAGAGCCATTGAGGGTTTCGCAAGTTTCTACGGGCATTGCTTTTGCTACTTCCTGCCCGCTTAGTCCGCCCTTGTTTTCCCCTGGCAAATCGCGCTCAAACATCTGAAAATCCTCTCCCGCCAAAGGCAAGAGGTGATGATTATTTCCGATAAGTGCTTGTGGTTGCAGTTGGTGAATGAGCGCGTAAATTTCATCATACTTCCAATCCAACTTTGATTGAAGGGTTTTATCGTGGTCGTTATCAAGCTGGTCCCAATGCCCATCAAACCAAATGCCTCCCACTTGCCCATAGTTGGTCAATAATTCGGTGAGTTGCGCCTTCATAAAGTTGATGTACGCGGGCATATCACTTTTCTTGGTTCGCCCAGTTCCTTTGCCTGTTTTGCCTGTCTCGTACTGATAATCATCTCTGTACCAGTCTAATAGAGAGTAATAGAAAAACAACTTAATCCCTTGTTTGTTGCACTCGTCAGCAATTTGTTTGACTATGTCTTTTTTATAAGGCGTATTCGTAATTTTCCAATCGGACTGTTGGGTGTCCCACAAGCTAAAACCATCGTGATGGCGCGTAATCAAGGTAATGTATTTCATGCCTGCACTTTTGGCGGTCGCTACCCACTTTGCCGCGTCAAACTCGGCAGGGTAAAACCCATACATCAGGCGTTTGTAATCTTCTACTTTGATGTTTCGCTGTTGCATGACCCACTCTCCTGACCCCAAGCTACTGGACAGCCCCCAATGGACAAACATACCAAAGCGGGCTTCGTCAAACCACTGGCGCGCTTTCAGGTTTTCGGGTGTAGGCTGATAGCTTTGCTGGGAAAAGGCAGAAAAAGAATGAGTTAGCAATAAAAACAAGATTATTTTTTTCATAGGACTACAATTTTGGGTGAGTAATTTTAGGGCAAGATAGTGATTAAAGACTGATTCCATAATTTGTCTATGCACAAATAAAGAAAAATATTTAAAATTGTAACTTATATTTTAGCGAGATTTGCTGGAGAAAATTTTAAACATAGTCTTACCTTTGTAGATACATTTGGGATTTTATATTCTGATTTTAAATTATACAAA
Organism: Thermoflexibacter sp.; assembly: GCA_025455345.1. Taxonomy (GTDB): domain Bacteria; phylum Bacteroidota; class Bacteroidia; order Cytophagales; family Thermoflexibacteraceae; genus Thermoflexibacter. Next base: position 5,140 of record JALOMS010000169.1, read on the forward strand.
TTCATGCAGACTAAAAAGTGGGAAAACATTTTACAGTTTATTGCCCTATTTTTATTGATTGTTTTGCTTAATATTTATGCCACTCGTTATTTCTTCAGGCTTGACTTGACAGAGGAAAAAAGGTTTACGATTTCTGAGCCTACCAAAAATTTACTTAGACAATTAGACGACCAAGTATATATAGAAGTGTATTTGGAAGGAGAGCTTAATGCGGGTTTCAAGAGACTGCAAAACTCCATTAGAGAAAACTTAGATGAATTTGTTATTTATAGCAATAATAAAGTCCAGTACAAGTTTGTCAATCCCGACGAGGCAAGCAACGAACAAGACCGAAATGCTTTTTATAGGCAGTTAGTCAGCAAAGGTATCCAACCCACTAATCTTTTTGAAACTGTAGATGGAAAAAAAGTAGAAAAAATTATTTTCCCTTCTGCTCTTATTTCTTACAAAAATAAAGAAGCTCCAACTTTATTGCTCAAAGGTAATACCGCCGCCGCTCCTTTGGAACAGCTCAATCAATCCGTAGAAAATGTAGAATATGAATTGATTAATGCCATTAAAAAACTGACTATCAAGCAGAAACCCAGTATTGCTATTATAGAAGGACATGACGAACTTCGTCCCATAGACATGGCAGATTTGACCACTTCTTTAGATGAGTTTTATGTGGTAGATAGGCTAAACCTCCAAGAAAGTAACTTAGACGGCTATGATGCAGTTATTGTTGCCCAACCCAAAAAACGTTTTGCAGAAATAGAAAAATACAAGTTAGACCAGTATATTATGAACGGGGGGAAAGCCTTATTTTTCATAGATGCCATACAAATGAACTTAGATAGTATCTCCAAAGGTGGGGCGTATGCTTTTGGTTATGACCTGAATATCAATGATATGTTATTCAAATATGGTATTCGCATCAATCTAAATCTCATTCAAGACACCGAAATGGGCAGAATATTAGTCAATGTTGGGCAGTTGGGGAATAAACCAAATTTAAGGGGTGTGCCTTGGCCTTACCATGTCATTATCAATCGTTTCAAACGAATGCCTATCACTAAAAATCTAAACGGTATTTATACTCGTTTTTTAAGTACAATAGATACCATAAAAACGCCTAATGTAGTAAAAACGCCTCTTTTACTTACCAATCAATACTCCCGCGTTCGCAATATGCCCAATATGGTAAGTCTGGAAGAATTAAAAACAGACTTAAGACCAGAACTCTTTACCCAATCCTTCTTACCTGTGTGTTATTTATTGGAGGGCAGGTTTACTTCTCTGTTCAAGAATCGCTTTGCTCCAGACAGTGCTAAAAATACGGTAGTAAAACAGGAAAGTGAACCAACAAAAATTATCGTCTTTTCAGATGGAGATATTCCACGCAATGAAATAGACAAGCGCAATGGTCAGCCCCTACCGCTTGGTTACGACCCGCTTTCCCAACAGACGTTTTCTAATAAGGATTTTATAATGAATGCTTTAGCATATATGATAGACGAGAAGGGTTTGATAGATTCTCGTAATAAGGAAATTACGCTTCGTCCCTTAGACAAATTTAGAATACAAGAAGAAAAACTTTCTTGGCAAATCATCAATTTAATTTTACCTATTATTTTTATAATTGGTTTCGGAGTTTTGAGGTTTTGGTGGCGAAAAAAGAAATATGAAATAAAGGAATAAGCTATATTCTACTTGCAGCATGGCTTTATCAAAACGTTTATATGCAAAAATAGGCATTGAATCCTTTTCAAATACGATTTTTGATTACATTTACACAAAAAATTCATAAACCCTGTTGGATAAATGCTTTCCCACAACCCTATTTTTTCACAAAAGTTTTTTGAGGAAGAAAAACCTAAAATGGAGTTTTTCTTGAACCAAATCAAGGACTTAGCTACTAGAATCAGCACCCTCGAAGATTGGTATGCCCAAATTAAGAGTGGGAAAGTAGGTTTAAGAAACGAAAAACAACAACAAAGTGAATTTTTAGATACCGTTTTTGGGCAAGTGCTGGATTATGCCAAAAACCCCGACAATTGGAAATTAGAGAAAGAACTTACGCTTGCCGATGGCTCTATTCCTGACGGTTTGCTTGGCTTTTTTGACACCAACCAAAGAAAAGATATTAGGGCAATCATTGAACTGAAAGGGCTAAGGGTGCATTTGGACAAGCCTCAAATGCAAAGAAAAGATAATTTTACGCCTGTGCAACAAGGGTTTTCTTACTTGCCACCCATCGGCGAAAAATGTCAGTGGGTTATCATTTCTAATTTTGATGAAATTCGCCTCTACCACCGTTCAGATAGCAATAGGTACGAAAGTTTTTTGTTTAGTGAATTGCTTGTCAAAAATCCACAAGAAAAAGCAATCGCCAAGCAATACCCCAACTTGCCTAAGTTTTTTTATTTGCTGTACTTTGGGCAACTTTTCAATGCCTTAGAGCAGAATACAGAAGCGGCAATTCCGCTTACAGAAAAACTTTACAAAGGCAGAATCAAGCGATTGGAAGAAATTACCAATCAGTTTTACCAATCCTATCGTAAGCTGAAAGAAAAGTTGCAAACGCATATTCAAACCCAAAATAAAACCTTAAAACTCTCGTCTTACCAAAGTTTTCAATTGGCGCACCAAGTTTTTAACAAGCTCATTTTCATCAGGTTTGCCGAAGAAATAGAATTGGCAAATAAAAAGTCTATTTACGATTTTTGGACTTTTTTGAAGGTAGCACCCACACGCGAGCCGTTGGTTTGGTATGCCTTGCGAAGTATTTTCACCTCTTTTGATGAGGGTTACAACAGCCAAATTCCACCTTTCAATGGCGAACTCTTCAAACCTGTGCCTTTGCTTGCCAAAATCACCATAGAAAATGAGATTTTAAGGGAAATTTTAAACTTTCTGTTGAGTTACGACTTCAAAAACGAACTGAAAGTAGATATTTTGGGGCATATTTTCGAGCAGTCCATCAACGACATTGCCGCCGCCAAAGCAAGCGAAACAGAGGAAAATTTTACCCTTGCCCGCAAGAAAGATGGCGTTTTCTATACGCCTGAGTACGTTACGGATTACATGATTCGTGAAACGGTAATTACTTATTTGAATGAACAAAAACAATTGATTTTCAAAAAGTTAAACATAGATTTTATTAGTGAATTTGAGATAGATTTTCATAGGTGGCAAGCACAAAACCCTGACCTTACTCGCAAGCAAGCTAATGAAATTTATGCTACCTTTTTCGCTGATTATCAGCAAGTTTTGGAAAATATCAAAATCTTAGACCCTGCCTGTGGGTCGGGGGCGTTCCTCACCCGCACGTATGACATCTTGCTCAAAGAGTGGGAAATTGTCTATGACGA
>JALOMS010000770.1 GCA_025455345.1 Thermoflexibacter sp.
ACAGCCATTTGCGTCTGTTACAGTTACCGTATATTCTCCATTTGCTAAGTTATTGATGCTGGCAGTTTCAGCCCCATTACTCCACTTGTAAGAATAAGGACTTTTTCCACCTTGCGCGCTTGCAGTTGCGCTACCCAAAGTAGCTTGTCCATTCACACATGCGCCATTGGTTGGTTGAATGGTTACCGTAGGTTTGGGGTGAATCGTAATTGTTACTTTATTACTTTCAGTGGTGCTTCCTACAAATGAGCAACCTTTTACTCTTGCACATCTAATAAAATAGGTAGTTTGTGTAAGTTCTCCGGGCTGATAAGTCGCAGAGGTTGCCCCATCGATAGGTTTCCAATGTGGATTACCTTCTGTATTTGGAACATCTACAATGCTATACATCCACTGATACTCTATTTCCATTCCTTCATCATCTACTGCTGGGTTGATACTTGTCAGCAGTGCAGGAACAAAAGGACCACAATTATTTTGGTTTGTACCTATTTTGCCTGGTTTCTCTACGTTATCATATACTTCTTTCTTTACCCAATTAGACTCGCCTACATAATCTTCACATCCTGCTCTACGAGCGCAACGACGATACCATGTTGTTTTAGTGATTTGTCCTGGGTCATACTCTGTACCATTTGCTCCTGATATCATCCAATAGTCCACGTTCAAGGTACCAGCCCCGCCATCTGCTATACTTTTTTTATGTGTATAAATCCACACATATTCTATAGTACCAGTTCCTCCAGAAGGAAGAGTTACACTGGTAATCTTTGCTGGATTAAAAGCACCACAGTTACTCTCATCTTTTTCGATAGTGCCACCACTTGTTAAGTTATCACAAACAGGAGGGCAGGATAGAAAGTTTTTTCCACAATCCTGAGTCCCATCTACAAAAGCATTATTCACCGCATCTACAGCACTATTTAACTCGGATATACTGTAAGTAGTGCTACAACCACCCAAAGCCTTATTGGCTTCTTCCAATAGTTTTTCTACCGTCCATCCGTTAAAAGTATTGGCAATAGTTAAGTTGTCATTTCCGCAAGAATAAGAACCTGACTTTAGAATAAGGTCTTTTAATTGAGTATTTGACCCACCAAAATTAGGGTCATTTACGTCAAATCCTACACTCAAAGAGAGAGCTAATACCTGACTTGCAAAGACATTGCCTGGGGTCAATGAGGTAGGGTCTGTTTGGGTGCTTGATAAAACACCAGAAGAACTACCATGTGGCAGAAAAGCCTCAATTGCTGCCGCAGTAGTAAAGGTCAATTTATAACCTCCTGTACTACATCCAATTACTACCCCAGTAGGGAAGGCACTGGCAAAGTTTGCATCCCTATAAACTCCTGGGTTATTCCCATTTGCCTTAGCACCCCATCCCCCCTGCGTCTGTGTGCGAAAATTGCCACAAGGAAGTTGATTAGGAAGCTGCTGAGCATACGACAAACTGGTTGTTAGCCCTAATAGTAAGAGCCAACAACCAATGATCGCACCAATAATGCTACGTTTGTTTTTGTGTTGCATATTTGAAAGTTTAAAAGTGAAAAATCGTGAATTTTATTTTTTAGAAACAACCTATAAAAAAGTGATTTAGATAGAATTTAGCTCTATTAGTAGAAAGGAAGAAATATTATATAGCTGTTTTATGATACAAACGTAATAACTTTATTTTAATTACAAAAAAAAACGTTAATTTTTTTTTCAATGTCCAATTATATTCTTCATAAAATCCAATCTTGTTAAAAACTATATTGAAATATATGTTAAACTTTTTGTATCTAATTATTTGTTTATCAAGTAATTATAAATTAAAATTAAAATAATTATATTATTTCCTGTTTAAGTCCTATTTTTAAAAAAGTATAATTATAGGAAATTCTACTTTGTTTGAAAATGCGAACAAATTGTTAAAAATCAATGTAATATTTATCAATAAAAAGTATATTTTTAAAAAATAGTGGCATATTAATCTTATATATTAATTAAAACCCACATATTTGTCAAGGTTTTTTGATTAGTTTTTTTTTAGATTATTTATATCTCAAATATTTTATATTAATTCTTTGATAAGTACAATTTTAATACTATGAACCAACTTTTAGAAGTATTCAGGTCGCACATAAACAAGCCTATGTCTGATATAGCACCCCCTCTTACGAAGTGGTCCGCTATTTTGGACGATATTATAGGTATGACCGTTGCCGCTTTGGGACTGCCCAATTTGTACGTTTCTATCAATCTGAACATAGATTTTCTTTCGCCCGCTCGCACAGGCGAACGAGTAATTGCGAAATCTTTTATCACTCGTGCAGGCAAAACCATAGTAAATGCTACCGCAGAGATTTACAATGAAAAAGAGCAGTTGTTAAGCAGGGCTACCTCTAACTTAGCCAATACAGGTCTGCCGTCTGCGATGTAAAAAACAAATATGCAAGACATCTATGCTATACAAAAGAAATAGTTTGAAAGTTTTACTTGGATTTTTTGTCTTATCAATCTTTACTATTTAATTTTGAGGCAAAATCTTTTATTTTTGCTTTGACTTTGTCTAAATTTTCAAATATCATTAAAATATTATATCAAAAGCATGAAAAAATTATTCACTTTGATTGCAATTGTATCTTGTTTAGGGCTATTTTCTTGTGGTATCAAAGGGCATAATCGCGCCGAAATCCCTGCTGTCAATGCGGGAGATGAGCGGATTTATGGTGATGTGGGCGGTGTAGCAAGACAAACTAAAAATACGTATGCTGATGACGAAACAGGAAAAACAGCCGAACGCGTAACTAAGATAAGACAAAAGATGTATCCTAAGTAATTTTTTATGAGGGGTGATGGTGTAAAAACCTGTTAGCATACAATACTGAGCGGTATATTTTTTGTGGGGCTTGGAGAGTTGTAAAAATAGCGTTTATTTTGGGTTTTCCACAACTTACAAAATGGACACCATCTTC
>JALOMS010000771.1 GCA_025455345.1 Thermoflexibacter sp.
GAGTCCTTGATGAGATTCTCCAGATTTGAGAGTAACTTCTCCCCTGTGCCAATAATTCTTAGAAAAAAGGAATTTTTGTTGAGCAGAGTGGAGTTGGGGCAATAACAAAAGCACTATCCACAACAAGTGCTTCAAGACATTTGTGTTCATGGAATTATAGAGTTATGTGTCGTTTATTGGTATTAAAAAATCAAAAATCTATTGTATCTGTCAATAGTATCGCAACTTATAAGTTTTAACTAAAAAAAGTCTTATTTGTTACAAAATTTGGAGGGCATACTGATTTTTGCTATTTCCCATTTTTAGCGACCAAGCTCGTTACCTGCTTTGAAAAAGAGGCTTATAAAAAATTATTTACAAAGATATTTTATTATCAAGCTTTTAATTGAGGCATCTATGAGTAAAATTTGCTAAATTTTGTAGAATGAGGTGTAAAATAAAAAAGTAAAAATTTTTATAAAATAACATTTTTTTAAGTGTTTTTACTTGATAAGTTTGGCAAAGGTTTTGAAAAGGACAAGGGTGAGAAATTTCTAATTGAACGCTATATTATATAGATATGAATAGAATGTTACAAAACCTGCTAATATATAGCACATATTCCTATAAAAAAAATTTTTCTCGATTTTTTTTATTAAAATCTTTTACTCAGTTTTGTAGTCCCATCATGTAGGAGAGTTTGGCTTTTTAGGAAAAACAATTGCGTTTGACCTTCTTAGAAAACCAAGTAAAATTCGTAAATCAGCGGGTTTTATTATAAAAGATTGATTAATAGACATTTGATTTATTAAAACCATATATTTCTATATGGCATGGTGCTTATTTGCTAAAACTGACAGCTTTTTTTTACCCTAATAAACCTAATATTAAGGAATGAGTTTGCCTGATAAAACAACAATTACACCAATAACTACCAAAGATTGTGAGCTTGTTTGGAAAAATTGTTTGCGTGTGATTAGAGCGAGTGTAGGAGAGCAAAGTTTTAAGACTTGGTTCGAGCCTATTCGCCCTATCAAACTGCATAATGCTATTTTGACTATCCAAGTCCCCAGTCAGTTTTTTTATGAGTGGTTAGAAGAACATTATGTCAATGTACTTAAAAAAGCGATTTACAGTGAGTTAGGTGCAGAAGGGAAATTAGAATATTCTATTATTATAGACAAAGGCAATGAACAACATCAGCCTTTTACGATTAATATATCTAACCCTAAAAATGTAAAACCTGTTGACCACTCCCCTTTAGCATCTCAAAAGCAGTTTTTTAGCCCATTTGATATGCGAACGGTACCGCCTCACCAAGCACACTCCAATCTAAGCAACCAATACAGTTTTGATAGCTTTATAGAAGGAGAATGTAATCGCTTGGCATATTCCGCAAGTTTTTCAGTAGCACACAATCCCGGAGCCACTGCTTTTAACCCTTTGGTAATTCATGGAGGGGTAGGGCTGGGCAAAACACACCTCTTGCACGCAATAGGCAATGAAGTAAAAAATCTTTTCCCTGAGAAGTTTGTCCTGTATGTTCCTTCAGATTTGTTTATTACCCAATTTGTAGATGCACTCAAAAACCAATCTGTACAAGAATTTACTAACTATTATATGCAAGTAGAGGTCTTGTTGGTAGATGATATTCAGTTTTTGGCGGGTAAGGAGAAAACACAGGAAAATTTCTTCCACATATTCAATCACTTACACCAATCAGGCAAACAAATCGTAATGACTTGCGATACAGCCCCTAAAGACTTGAAAGGCTTACACGATAGATTACTTTCACGATTTAAGTGGGGGTTGGTAGCTGACGTACAAGTTCCTGATTATCACACACGTCTTTCCATAGTAAAAGCAAAAATGCAAACTGAAGGAATCCGTATTCCCAATGAAGTAGTCGAGTATGTAGCAAAAAATGTGGATACCAATGTAAGAGAGTTACAAGGTGTACTGATTTCTTTGGTAGCAAAGGCTTCGCTCATGCGTCAAGAAATAGATATAGACATGACAGAAAAAACCCTTAATCAAATCATACAAAGGGTCAAACAAATAGAAGTAGATTTGAGCATAGAACTTATCCAAAAAGCTGTGGCAGAACATTTTAATGTGGACTTAGCTGACCTCATCTCTGGAACTCGCAAAAAGGAAGTAGCCAATGCTCGACAAATCGCCATGTTTATCTGTCAAAATTATACAGACATGTCTCTGAAAGCTATTGGAGAATATTTTGGGGGGAGAGACCATAGCACCGTTTCTCATGCTTCGCGTACCGTAACAGAAAGACTTGAAAATGACCCTCTTTATAAGAATATCATTGAGGTACTCAAAAAGAAACTCAATCTAAAAGGTAGATAAACACCAAAAGTTTTTAAGCAAGATTATAAAAATCTCTATTTTACGTGTAAAAATTTTATACTTTTGAGGGAAAACTAAAAAGTATAAAATTTGCTTTATTAAGTAGGCTAAGTAGTTATGAGTTATGAGTTAATGCAAAATACTAATAATTAATTTTTTAATTAATAGCTGTGATATGAATTAATTTTGCATAGTTACTTAGGTAATTGTGCAAATTAAAGCGTTCTTTCGCCCCTATCTAAATCTTTCAATTGCATTGCGCCCCCAGAGGGGAAAGACTT
>JALOMS010000170.1 GCA_025455345.1 Thermoflexibacter sp.
AATCTCTACCTCGCAGTATGAGGTAATGCCCTTGTTGTAATTTGAAAATATTTTTAAATATAGAATGGGGAGCGGGTATATAATGTAACTGAAAATATTGATAAATAGATGTTCGGTCTATCACTCTGGGAATCCCATAAGCCAATAAGGAATTGGGTTCGGAAGCAAAAAGAAACTTATCTTCGTCCAAATAATACCATAAGGGCTTGATTCCTAATCTATCACGAGCCACGAATAGGCTATCTTCTTCTTTATCATATACTGCAAATGCAAAAAAGCCATGCAGTTTTTCTAAACAATTTTCCTTGTAATGAATATAGGCTTGTAGCAAGACTTCTGTATCAGAAGCAGAGTAAAACGTAATGCCTTTGGCTATCAGTTCCTCTCTTAGTTGCTTATAATTATAAATTTCTCCATTGTAGATGATGGTATATCTCCTATTTATATCGCTCATGGGCTGATTACCGTCAGAGGACAAGTCTATGATAGAGAGCCTTCTATGTCCCAACCCTGTTTTATTCTCGTCAAATAAGCGTGCGGCATCAGGTCCTCTATGTGCCAATGCTTCATTGGCTAAGTGGAGATTAATCATAGAGAATCTTCCTACCTCATTGAACGCATAAATACCTGTAATTCCACACATATTGAGGTTTGTCTAAGCACACTGTTCTGTAAAAATAAATATAGGATTATCCGCAAATTTTTGGAACTCGCCTGCTACTTTCTGAACTGTGGGAGAGCCTACTTCTTGTCCAAAGATTTCCATATCAGCTACTTCTATAATTTCAAAATATTGATACGGAGGTTTGGCATCTGACCCCAGAATGCTTAGGGAACGATATACCTTGAAATCTTGAATGGATTTAAGACCTTTGACCGTAGGGACATCTGTGGTTTGCGCCCAATTTTCATAATCAGAGGCACTAATATCTGTTTTCAAATTGAACAATACGATAAGTGTAGCCATATTATTGAGGGTTTGTTTAGGACAATGAAAAACCGATTACCAAAATATCATCTACTTGATATTCTTCATCTGGAGTACCTATATTTCTCCATCGCAAGAGTGTCTCTTCCAATACTTGCTTTTGCACATTCATTGATTGCTGGTAGTTTTGGAAAAGCAAATTTTTGAGGTTTTGTCTGTGAAATTTTTGGCTTAGAGGACCTCCAAATTGGTCTTGGTAGCCATCAGAAAAGATATAACAAGCAATAGGTGCGTCTGTGTAAGATATTGTCTTGGTGTTAAATATCCTTTCTTTTTCGTGTTGTAAACCACCTATGGGAAACTTATCTCCTTTGAGGGTAAACAATTCGTTATTTTGGATATAGACCAAAGAGTTTTTTGCTCCTGCAAAATCTATCGTTTTTAACTCTTTATCTATCACGCACAAAGACATATCCATGCCATCTCGACTATTGCTCAAATCTTGTTTTAATACTTTGCGTACTCCTTTGTGTAGTTCGCTTAGTATTTTACCTGCGTCAATGATGCCTTTTTCATTTACAATCTCATTGAGCATCTCATTGGCGATGAGGCTCATAAAAGCACCAGGTACACCATGACCCGTACAATCTACGGCTGTAAAAACTATTTTTTCCTTACCTTCGGGTGTTATTTTGTCTTGAAACCAATAAAAGTCCCCACTTACAATATCTCTGGGCTTAAATAATATAAAAAACTCAGGGAAGGCTTTGCTAATGCGGTTTTCTTCGGGCAGTATGACTTCTTGAATACTTTTGGCATAGTTAAGACTTGCCGTAATATCGTCGTTCTTTTTTTCAATGATTTCTTTCTGCCTTACTACCTCTGCGGTTCTTTCCTCTACTTTCTTCTCCAAATCAAGTGCGTATCCTTCCAATCTTTGATTGGCTTCTTTGAGGTCGCTGATGAGTTGCTTATTCTCACTTTTGAGGCGAAAGGACTCAATCGCATTATCTATTGTGATTTTTAACTCATCTACGTCCCAAGGTTTTGTAATATACTGATAGACACGCCCTTTGTTGATTGCTTGGATAATAGCTTCTACATCACTAAATCCAGTCAGTATCATACGAATAATTTCAGGGTAGTCTGCAATGATAGTTTCTAAAAACTCCACTCCCGTAATTTCGGGCATACGTTGGTCTGTAATGAGAATGTGTATCTCATTATTTTTCAATAGTTCCATTCCCTCTCGAGCAGAGGATGCAGTAAATACCTCGTAATATCTTCGAAAGGCAGCTTTGAAAATAATTAAATTATCAACTTCGTCATCAACGTAAAGAATACGGTATTTTTCCTTATTCACAGTATTAGCTTATTTGAGAAACTTGGTTTGAGGAATTATGAATTGTTAATGGGTTCGGAGAACTTACTGGCAAAATTATTACAAATTCTGAACCTTTTCCTATTTCACTGAATACTTTTATTTCTCCTTTGTGCTTTTCTACAATACCAAATGACACAGACAAGCCCAAACCCGTACCTACGCCAACATCTTTGGTAGTAAAAAAAGGTTCAAAAATATTATTTTTAATCTCATCAGGAATACCTATTCCTGTATCTCTGATGCTGATTTCTATTGCTTCTTTGTCTTTGTATTTGCCATTCGCATGAATAGAGGGGTAAGAAGTCGTGAGGTAGATTTTGCCTTCTCCTTTGATTGCTTGAATCGCATTTACAATAATATTCATAAATACTTGGTTCAATTGTCCGGGGAAGCACTCTACCAAAGGCACTTTATTATAATTTTTGACAATTTCTATACGTCCTTTGTACTGATTATGAAGCATGGTAAGCGTTGCTTCCAAGTTTTCCTCCACATCTACTTTTTTAAGTGTATCCTCATCTAAGCGAGCAAAGGTTCGCAAACTTTTGACTATTTCAGAAGTTCTTTCTGCGCCACGCTTTACGCTGGTCAGCAACTCATCTATCTCATGTTTGATTTCTTTGTAAGCCAACTTCTGTTCCAGTCCCTTTGCCAAAGGTAATGCTGTATTTATGTTATCAGGAGTTATTTCTCTATATTTCTCTAAGATTTGCAAGAGGTCATTAAAATCTGTTCTGAGCGAAACAGCTCCCGCATAAGTAAAGTTTACAGGATTGTTTATTTCATGAGCGATTCCTGCGGTAAGATGCCCTAAAGATGCCATTTTCTCCGAAGAAACCAACTGAGTCTGCGCCTTCTTGAGGTCTTCTAATGCTTTGTTAAGTTGGTAGTTTTTGGTTTCTATTTCCAAGATTTTTTCTTCTAACTGGAGCTTTGTTTTTTCAAGTTCTTTTTTCTGTTTATTGATTCGATTAGAGAATACATAAACTACCAAAAGTAAGACAGCCAACATGACAGAAACGGCAGAAATTGCTATAAGTTTTGTTCGAAAGCCCACTTCAGCTTGTCTTTTTTGTTCTTCTATTGCCTTCTTTTGTGCGGCTAATGAATCTTTTTCTATACTAATTGTTTCTATTCGTTTGCTCAATGAATCTTGCTGAATAATAGCTTCTCTAAGTTTCGAGAAAAGTGCTTGCATTTGCTCTTTATCCCTACGATATGCGTCATCATTTGCTATAAAAGTTCGCTCTAATGACTCTACATCTTTCTTGAGGAGATTCCTCTGCTCGACTGTAAGGTTTGTTTCCGCATTTATTCTGTAGTTCATTTTATCTACTACATTGGCTATTTTCTTATTTTCTTCTTCTCGCAATCTCCTTGAGGTTTCCATTTCAGCCAATATAGTGCTTATCTCAGGAGCAAGTATGCTCTTAAGTGTATCTTTGATAACCAAAGGCTTGGATTGGGTAGAGGATTCGTCCTTATTTTTTTCTTTATTATTTTTGATTGCCGAAGGTGGGGGCAGAAAATTAGGGTCTTTTTCCACATAAAGTTCTAAAAAATTATCTTTTTCGGTTAATATCTTTTCTGTAACTTTATATCCCTCTATATCAAATTTGCTTTGTGGAAGATTGGGCTTGTTTATCTTAGCAAATCCCTGATTATCAAATATATAGGATTCTTCATCTATAAATAATTTGACCCCACTTATTTTGTTTCTTGTTTTGTTGTCATAGATAGCAACTGTAAAAAGAGTAGAAGGTGTTTCTTCTACTAATCTAATCTGAACAAAATTATTGCTAAGAGTGGCTCTCATATTCTCTTTGACAATTTCTATCCCATTCACTACAAACAGATTACGTGTTATTGTGGAAGAAAAATCTAAGCCTTCGGGCAATACCATTTTGAAATAACCTAATTTGTCGGTGAAAATAGAATCTTTGATAGGGACTCCTTTGACAGATACTAAAGCGTTAATCGCTGTACGTCCATTTTTGTAGCTAATACGACCTGTTACATTTCTACTTGGGATGTCTATGATAATTTCTAAAGGTATAATCTCAGTAGGCTTATAATTAAATGTTTTGAATTCGAATCCTTTTTTCTCAACCTTAACAGTTTTAGGGCGAGTAGGCTCTTGGTTAAGTTTCAAAACAATTAGCCCATTCTCATCACTATTTATGGGGTTATAATTATCTATATATACAGTTGCATCTTTGACGGGAGTATAATCCTGTCTTACCACTTTGCCTCTCAATATATGCTGAGTATGTGCATAATGTGCATAAAATAAAGATACAAATAATATAAATATGATTAAAAATCTATTCATTTAGTTTATAATTGCCTTTCGCTTATATAAATCAATGTGTGAAATTAAAAATAAAAAAAGAAATTCTACTAAAAAAAACAGAATGATTAAAAAAAATAATCAGTCATCATATCCCAAATAATTGATTATAAATATTTTAATATTACTTTTGGTATATAATGGTGTCTATATTTCTCAAATACATACATTTGTAATATTCAGTAAATATTTTCAATAAAGTTAATAAAATTAATTGACTTAAAACTCAAAAAAAATTAGATAAAATTTAATGCCAATTCTTATATTTTTTAGGGTATTCAAAAAATAAAAATTTTGCTTCGCCCAATTTTATATCTTGCCACTTATCCGTTTGCCAACAAATAGTAAAAATCCCTGTTGTAGGAATATTATCAATATTTATCTCTTTGCTTACTTCGTTTGCCAATACAGTGAGCGAAGGATTATGCCCAACTAAGATTATTTCTGAATACTTATTTTCTTGGTTTTTAATCAATTGAAAAAGGGAGTAAGGATTCGCTTCATAGATTTTCTCTTCGCAGATGATATTTTCCAATGAGTAGCCTATGATTTGTGCAATCATTTCTGCTGTGGTGATTGCACGCTTGGCTGGACTTGATAAGATTAAATCTGGGCAAATCCCTTTTTCTTTCAATATCATACCCATAAAAGGCGCATTCTTGTACCCTCTTTGATTCAGTGGGCGGTCAAAATCTGCTAATTTTATATCATCCCAACTCGACTTTGCATGACGTATAAGATAAAGAGTTTTCATTGGGAGATAATCGCAAAAACAGGTAACTTATTGATATTTTTGTACTTATCGCCTAATTTTTCCAAATTACTTTTCTCTTTTTCTATTAAATCATTGAGTATAAATACGTTGTCATCATAGGTTTTGCGAAGAATAAACTCATTCTCGTCAATATTCTTAATTTGGCTTATCAAGGACAAACATTTATCGCATTTATTCGCATTAGGCGTATTGGTCATTAGCGATGATAATTTTTCTACCATGCTAATCATATTTTCATCATAGTTGTCTATGCGCTTAGCTTGCATCATATTCTCTTGTGTGAGTTTATCTTGCGTTGCTTTTTGTTGCATCTGCTTGACAGAATCTAAGGTAGCTTTATTGATTTTGGGAAGTTTTCCTAATTCTTGGATAAGTTGGGTAATCGCAATGCGACGTTCTTCATCACTTTTGTTCCAAGCATACCATTGAATATCAACACTATCTAAGAGTGCATTTACTTTTTGTTCTAAGGTCAATCCTCTAAAAGGGTCGCTTTCGTCTTCCAAATTAGCATCTGCCCAAGGGTCTTTTTCTGCTATTTGGACGGAATCTTGACTTTGCTCTTTTGTTTGTTTTTGATTGTTACAAGCAAAAGAAAACGCTACTATCAAAATGAGTAGTAAAAAGATGAGATTAGGAGAAAAACAATTTAACTTATTCATAGTCAGTATTTTAAAATATTTTATCTAATTATGGTATCAAATATAATAAATTAATAAAACTTTATCAACAAAATAGTACAATCATCTTTGAGGTGATTGTCATTGGTAAATTGGTAAATTTCTTTGACTAAATTATTAGCAATGTGTTCTAAATGTGTATGTTGGTTGATTGCTAAAAACTTTCTTAGTCTTTCATAACCAAACTCCTCTCCTGTATCATTTTTCTTTGCTTCTATTACGCCGTCGGTATATAGGAATAGTATATCTCCTTTTTTGAAATTTAAGTTTTCTACATTGATGAAGTTCTTATAATTTTTATTACGCATAATGCCTAATCCTAATCCTTTGGAATGTATATATTTGATGTCATTATCGCTTGATTCTAAGTACAAGGGGGGGCAGTGTCCTGCGCGTACATAGTTGATTTTGTTCATCTTTGTATCTATTACTATGTAAATAGCTGTAATAAAAGCATTTTTCTCTAAGCATCGCGAGAGTGCTTCATTGGCGTATTTGAGGAATAAGTCTGGGGGTAAATCTAATTGGACTAAGGCATGAAAGATACCTTTCATCTGAGCCATATTAAAAGCGGCAACTGTGCCTTTGCCTGATACATCTCCAATGATGAGTGCGTATTTGCCTTCAGCAATTTGATGAAAATCATAAAAATCTCCCCCTACTTCTTCTGGAGAGAGCGAGGTAGCTAATAATTCTATCTTTTCAGATTGGAAAGCAAGTTTGGACAAGAGGCGTTGTTGGACTTTCTTGGCAGTAAGTAGTTCGGTTTTATAACGCTCATTTTCAACTGTTTCAGAAATCAGTCGGAAATTATCTAAAGCAATGCTTGCTTGGGCGGCATAGGTACTTATCAGATTTGTAGCGACATTATCAAAAGCGTTATTTTCTTTTTTGAGAAGCACTAAGGTAGCCAGATGTTTGGAGCGGGAAGTTAATGGTACGGCTAATACAGAACGATACTCAAAGTCCAAAGGGAGATTGGGCAGGGAATCTGGATTAAATTTTCTATAATTTTCATGATTATATCCGCTTTCTTCTATGCTTTTTTTGACCAAATGTGCTAATTCTTTTTCTATTTGGGTACAGATAATTTCTTTTTGCTCTGACAAATCTAACCAAGCCGCATCTGATTTGAGGTTACGGGTAGCTATTTCCAGCATGGTATTATAAACTTGATGTGCTGTTTTTCCTTCTATTAGGCGATGAAAATCAGATAATTCATTAAATTTTTTTTCAAAAACAGAGGAAGTAGGCATATTGAATAGCAGTACCAAGATTGAAAATATGCTATACACTCCCACAAAAACAGTAATAGATGAGAAAAATACGCTATTTGATAAGTTTACAGAAATAGTACGAAGGGCAGGATAATCTTTGAGGAGTTGATAAAAATATGCCAAGAAGAATATCAAGCCAATCAGTAATACGAGGCTGATAAATTTTTGTCTGAGTGATAAAAATGCTATCCATGATAGATTGATGGATAATATCAAGCTAAAAGAGAAGAATACTATTTCAAGAAATTGACTAATAGCAGATGGAACTTGCTTATTATCAAAGAAATGTAAGATTAAAGAAAGAAATATCCCATATTCAAATATTTTCCATACAGTTCTTGTAAGTTTGGATTGATGGTAGAGGATAAGTTTTTTCCAACGAATGAAGGCTATCATTAGGAATATCATCATCATGGCTAACTCAAGCAAGTAAAGCAAGTGCAACCACAAAATGGCGGCTCTTGTCTGTGCTTCGCTAAGGCTTTGCATGACGCTCGTAAGTATGATAGAGAAAGCTGTACAAACCAATCCAATGAAAAAGACACTCCACAATAATTCATAAAAACCACTTCCCTCTTTTAGTTCTTCTTTTTTCTCGATAAAAAGGTAAATACTTATGGCAAAAATATTCAATAAGAGAGCTTTGATAAAAAGAGGGACAGTAAGTTGATAATGATACATTTCGAAAAAATGGTCTGCTAAGATGAGTAATGCTAAGACTGCCCAACTTAATATACCAGCAAACACATATATTCTTTTGATGTAGTTTTCGTTCATGTATCCTTATATTATTCTATCATCTCATCGACTATAATTAGGTGCTTCTTGCGTAATAATTACATCATGTGGGTGGCTTTCTTTGACACCTGCGGAGGTAATTTTAACGAATTTGGCTTTGCGAAGCGCATCTACCGTTGCTGCACCACAGTAGCCCATTCCTGCTCTCAATCCGCCAACTAATTGATATAAGACTTCTGCGACTTTGCCTTTGAAAGGGACTCTGCCAGAAATACCTTCAGGAACTAATTTTTTAATATCATCTTC
>JALOMS010000772.1 GCA_025455345.1 Thermoflexibacter sp.
GCTTTGCCAAAAACTGCTGTTCCGAAGGTGGGAACAAAATATCGGAAGTAATGCCAATCACCAGCGTTTTTGCTTGGATTTGGGCAAGTGCCTGCGCTATGGTAGCGCGCCCGCGACCTACATTGTGGGAGTCCATTGCATTGCTTAGAATGAGATAAGAAAGGTCATTTCTGCGCTGTTGGACTTCACAAGGAAGTAAGGATATGTTGAACGCTCATTTGATAGATAATGACATTGGTGTTTTACTCTACAATAGAACAATTATATTCATTTATACATTTTGTTATCTATCTTATTTTCAATTTTTTACGCAAGTCTAAGACTTGATAAACAAATGCGGTTACACTAATGCTTAAATATATTGCAAGTGGAGAAGATATTTTATATTTTGCGAAAAGTAAGAATTTTGGAGAAATATTACTTACAAATAAATTCTAATTTTTACATTTTGATAGCTTATACATTCTTTTTAAATCTTTTAAAAACCATTTTTTAGTGTACTTATCTAATTCTTTCACATTCATTAGTTTACAATAAAATGATTGTAAGTCCCAAGTTTTGTATAATTTATTGAGAGTACTTGATGGATAGAGAAGTTCTATAAAAATATCCTCAATCCTAAAATAAATTTGACTACCACATTGCATTTGATTTTGTATTTCCTTAACAAATTCGTTTGGAAATTGTAAAGCAAAATGATACAAAATTCTTTGATTATAATAACCATAAATTAAGGTATAAGGTGTATAAGGTTTATAGTAGAAAGAAACAGGAATATCATTGTTGTGGGCATAACATTCTATCATTCCTAATTTCTTGTAAAACCGTTCTCGATAAGTCGAATCTATGTTCTGTAAATTATTCAAAATTTCTTGAAACTCTTGCTCTTTAATGTATTTATACTCTTCTACCATTGTTTTTACCCATTTTTGCATTTTTCTATTAGCTGAATCGTAACTTGCATAGCTCATAGGAAGTCGCATATAAGCATTTATATCGATAATTTTATCAAATATTTTTTCTTTTTCAGGTATTTCCATTTCCCAAAACTTAGTTTTTTCTTCTACCCATTCTGAAGATGTGCCAAATAGTGATTGTAAAATCCCCTGCGCTTCAAATATTATTTTATTCATTTGGTGTGTTTTATATAAAATCATTTCTTCCTCATTTATTTCTTTATGATTGATTAATATTTTCATATTCTTAAAAAAAACTTTTTTCTCTGTGGTTATGTATATGTTTGCTTTTTCTTCCTCTAACCAAATATTCTTTTTATTTGATACTTTTAATGGTGTATAAAAGGCTAAATAATTGCTACATTTTCCTCGGATATTGTAAATACTTAAATAATAAATGTCATTCTCTTGATGTAACAAATAGTGTTGTTCTGTCCCTCCACATCCTCGCAACACTATCTTTCCAAAATAAGTATTTTTTACTTGTGCAAGACAAGTAATAGACATATAAAAATAATAAAAAAATAGAATTAAATACTTTATTTTCAATATATTTGTTTTTTAAATATAAAAATGAATTCGACAAACAATTTTTATTACCTGTTTGCCGTAGATTTAAGCATTAGCGTATTTACAGCATTTCACTACTTGGTTAGTATTTTTATCGCTGTGTGCAGTACCAACCAACAAGCTATGCACCTGTTCGTATTTTTTCACCAACAAGCAAAGCTATAAAAACCACTTTTGCAAATTGGCAATAACTTTTCTATTTTGCTCAACAATGTACTATGCTTTTGTTGGTTGGTATTGGCATAGCATACCAAGAATTGGTAGTATTATTTGCAATTGCAAAGCGGAAATGCTATTTTAGCTTTTTAATCTTACTACTTTGGTTTGTAACTTACTAACTACTTTGCTGTTGTTGGTATTTTTTGCTAATAACAGCACAATAATTAACTTATTATTAATTAGTTACAACTTTTTTCTTTGTTTTTTGAATTAATTTTTAACGGAAATAAGACTATCACCCTAAAAACGCCTTCAAAACCTCTGTAATTTTCGCTGTTTCTACCAAAAAACCGTCGTGTCCGTAGGGAGAATCTATCTCTACGTATTGGGCATTGGGAATGTGCTTTGCCAAAAACTGCTGTTCCGAAGGTGGGAACAAAATATCGGAAGTAATGCCAATCACCGGAGTCCATTGCCTTGCTCAAAATAAGGTAAGAAAGGACGTTGAACCTCCTGACCAATTTCACGCCTTGGTAACGCTGATAGCTTGACGCTTTGAAGTCGTCCGTTTTTTCATTGGTTTCTTCGCTTTGGCGATTGACGTAAGTACCGTAGTTTCTGTAAGATAGGAGGGCGATAGACCTTGCGGCGCACAGTCCTGCTTGCCCTGCGTCTTGGCGGAGTTCGTTCCAAGTGCTATCCGCATAGATTGCCAAACGCTGCGATTCGTTGAAGGCAATGCCCCAAGGGGAGTGCTTGGCATTGGTCGCCAAAAGTACCAATTTCTTGAAAATTTCAGGTTGCAAAATTGCCCATTCCAAAACCTGCTGTCCACCCATAGAGCCACCTATACACACACTAATTTCCTCAATACCAAGTTCTTGGCGAAGTAAATCATGCGCTTTTACCATGTCTTTCACGCTCACCTGTGGGAAATCTATGTAATAGGTTTCATTGGTGATGAGGTTGTGTGTAGTCGGGCTGGAACTGCCGTAGCACGAGCCTAACATATTGGCACACACGATGAAATGCTCTTTGGGGTCAATTAAAAAGCCTTCTCCCACCAATCCATTCCACCAATCAGCAACATCGGCATTGGCAGTGAGGGCGTGGCATACCCACACTACGTTATCCTTCGCCTCGTTGAGCGTGCCGTAGGTGTGGTAAGCAATCTGTAATTCAGGAAGAATCGCACCGCCTTCTAATTCAAAGGGTTTGCGATAATGAAAAAACTTGGTTTTCACTGAGGTTGCCAAATTGATTTGGTTAAACGAATATGGGGGATTTTGCATTATCTTAATAATGAATGATTAATTATAAATGAAAGGCATTTTATAAAATTATGAATTATAAAAAATTGGAAATCAATCATTTATAATTCATAATTTCTAATTAATAATTATGCAATTTGTTCAAATGCTTGCGTCAAGTCTGCGATGATGTCGTCTATATGCTCTATACCTACGGAAAGGCGCAAGAGCGTTGGGTTTACCCCTGCGGCAGTTTGCTCCTCGTCCGATAGCTGTTGGTGCGTAGTAGAAGCAGG
>JALOMS010000773.1 GCA_025455345.1 Thermoflexibacter sp.
ATGGCAGAAGCCGAAATGCTTATGGCTCATAAGGAGGCTATCTCCCTACGGCTTAGGCATCTGCAAGAAAATGAACAAAAATAGCCTATTTTCTTTTTGTATTTTGATAAAGAATCCCTAATTTTGCGGTCTTAAAATTTATGATTACACTGATAAAATGTGTTTTTATATAAAAAATACCCTTTTTAAGATTGAAAATCAGTTTTTTAAATTCTAATAAATATAGTCATGGGCGTTACAAGATTAAAAAGAAAAGACAGAAAAAACTCAAACCGTGCAAACGAAAGAGTAGCCAAAATCAAATTGCTTACTGCAAAGCCTGTTATCAAAAACATAGATGTTGAAGCAATTAAAAAATCTTTCGAAGAGAAAAAAGCAGCAGCAAAATAAAGGAAATGCGTAGATTTTTACTACGCATTTTTTTTTATGTTTTGAGAAAATTTTACTTACTTTAATAATCTTAATTTTAAAGATTTAAAATTTTTTGACTAAATGAGTATTCGTAATAGACTTACCCTCCTCTTTACAGCAATTGTTGCAGTGATTTTCACTACTATCCTTTCTGCTATTTATGTAATAAGTGTACGTTACTCTGAAGCAAGTTTTTATGAGCGACTGAAAGAAAGAGCCTTCATCGCTCAGAAGATATTTTTAGAAAAAAATCAACTCAATAGGCAACTTTTAGATGAAGATTGGCAGTTATCAGATTCAGAATTACAACAAATCAGAAAATTTAAAAAATACGACTTTCAGAAAGAGGATAGATACATCACAAGCATCTACAATGATGAAGGGCAACAAAAGTTCATAGTCGTAGCCTCTGCCATAGATATTGTAGGTAATAATAAGATAAAAAGATTGCGATTAGTAATGATTGCCTCTTTTTTTGTAGGCTTAATTATTATCTATCTTTCTGGGCGTTTTTTTGCAAATAATGCGCTTAGTCCTATCAATGAGGTCATGCAACAAGTAAGACAATTTTCGGATACGAACCTAAGTATGCGAGTAGTAACCAGCAATGAAAAAGACGAGATAGGCATACTTACCCAAACTTTTAACGAAATGTTAGAAAGAATAGAAGGGGCTTTCGAGTCCCAGCGTAGTTTTGTTAGCCTTGCCTCTCACGAGTTTAGAACCCCCCTAACTGCTATTATTGGCGAATTACAAATATTGACCAGTAAAGAAAGAAGCATCAATGACTATAAGATAGGGATAGAAAAAGCTCTCCAAGAATCTCGCTTATTAAAAAATATCATAGATGATTTACTAATTTTTACCAGAACCAATATAGATGATAGAGACAAAGATAAAGAAAATATACGCATAGACGAGCTGATTTGGGAAGTGCATAATGAAGTCATACTTAGGAACAATCATGCAAAATTCAAAATAGACTTCCAACAAATGCCCGATAATCAAGATTATTTAATCATTCAAGGAAATAAGCATTTGTTGGAATTGGCTTTGGTCAATGTAATAGAAAATGCCATTAAATATTCTAACTGCCAAGAAGTCAAGTGTTTACTGGAATATAGTAATCACTACGTCAAAATCTGTATATCAGACAAAGGAATAGGTATTCCTGCGGCAGATTTAAAGCACATTACAGAGCCTTTTTTTAGGGCGAGCAACGTTAGCGAATACTATGGAACAGGTATTGGGCTGGCACTTACACAAAAAATTGTGGAGAAACACAAGGGAGCATTACAAATTTTCTCAACAGAAGGCAAAGGAACAATTGTAAATATTGTATTGCCTACTTTATTTGTTATACAAAAAGAAGTATTAGAAACTTAAAAAATTACTTACTAAAATACCAATCAATATGGAGTTTTCAAATAAAACCGCACGTCAAATTTATGAAGAAATCAAAGCCAACCCTCAACGCGCTCGCTTTGGGTTTGGAGAAAAAGCCGCCATCATCAATATAGACTTGCAAAAAGCCTACACAGCAGTTGGCGAATTCAAAACAGCCTATGAAACAGACCCTTTCCAACTCCAATACATTAATCAGATTTCTGCCTTGGCAAGGGACAAACAACTGCCTGTGGTTTGGACTTATGTGGCTTATATGGAATCTGGAGAAGACGCTGGCGTATGGGGAACTCGGACGAGTACACCAGATTCTTTGCAAAATATCAAGCAAGGCTCGCGCAGGGCAGAATTTGACGAGCGATTATCTATTGACAGGGTCAAAGATGTGATTTATAACAAACTGATGCCTTCTGCTTTTCATGAAACGCCGCTTCAGTCTCTATTGGTATGGCATAAGGTAGATACAGTGATTATCACAGGCGGCTCGACTTCAGGGTGCGTAAGAGCTACTGCGGTAGATAGTCTTTCCAGAGGATACAGGACTATCGTACCAGAGGAGTGTGTGGCGGACAAACATGAGAGCTATCATTTTGCGAATCTTACAGATATGCTATTAAAGTATGCAGATGTGGTTTCTGTCAAAGAAGTCATTACCTATTTGGAAAAATATGAAATCAAATCTTCTATCAATAAAGTATTACCCAAATGTTAGAAAAAAAGAATAATTATTTGATTATTAAACAGTTATTTAGTTTAAAGACATTGGTTGTTTTCTCCATTTTTACTGCATTGACACAAATGTTCTCCTCTTGTTTACAATTTCGGATGAGCGACAAAAAAGTAGCTGATTATTTCAAAAATAAGCAATATAAACCCCAATCACATTCTTATAAAGTGGGGAAT
>JALOMS010000171.1 GCA_025455345.1 Thermoflexibacter sp.
CAAGGAGTAGATATACAGTTGGTTATTTTAGATGATTATGTAAACAAACGAGTCGAGGGACTACCTTTTGATGAACTTATCAAAGCGGGAGGGAAAGTTTATTTCTCCGATAAGATGACTCCCATTCATCATAAATTTTGTATTATAGACCATCAGACACTACTCAATGGCTCGTATGATTGGACATATTTTTCAGAAAGAAAAGCAATGGAAAATATTATATTAATCAAAGAAAATCAATCAATTATCACAGAGTTTGAAACAGAGTTTGAGCTGATTGTATCTACATTGCCTTTAACGTCCCAAGTAAATGCCTATACCATATCCGAGGGACTGATAAATGATTATTTTGGATTAAAAAATTATCTTTCCGAAGATGTTTATTTGCAAGCACTGATAGCTGGAGAAAATGGAGATGACATGAATGCACTTGCGCTTATGCATCACTCGACTCTGATAGATGAGTACAAAACAGAAGTTCAACAACAATTTATCCAAGAAAAAACAGTTTCCTCAGAAACAATCAAAGAAGAAGAAGAGGCATTAGAAGAAGAAAATCAAGCAGATACCCAACCTATTTATACGAGCAGAGGGTTAGGAATAACTACTACTTATGAGCCTCTGCCTGTGGAAGAAGAACCTGTAAATAATACAGAAGAGCCTCTACCGCCAGCAGAAGACGTATTCCCCACCAATGACCACGTAGATAATACTACTTCTGAAGAACTTGTCTATGAATATCAAACCAATACAGATGATACAATAACAGAAGTTCCCACAGATATTCAAGAAAATAGCTTAGAAAATGTAGGAGTAGATAACCAAGATACTAATTATCAATCTACCGAATCCCCTATCCTCGAAGAAGAACCCTCTCCCAATGAAGAAGTGCCTACGATTGCGCCTACTCCCAATCCAGAAGCAGAGAGTATGATACAGCAAGGCGAGTTTATTTACCAGCAGGGTAGATTAGAAGAGGCTATTCAGCTATTTATGCAGGCAATTAACATTCAGGTAGATAATCCAACAGCGTATTTGAATATTGCCATTGTCAAATGGCGACAAGGGAAATTCCAAGAGCAAGCCCAATTTGCCTCCCAAAGTATTCAATATGACCCTACTAATGCAAAGGCATACAATACCCTTGGCTTGGCTTTGGACAGACTTGGTAATCATATAGAAGCGGTAGAAAACTATACCAAAGCACTTGAAATTCATCAAGATAATTATTCTTATCTTTGGAATAGAGGACTCGCGCTCAAGGTTTTGGGTCGCAGACAAGAGGCTCTTTTGGATATGGGTAAGGTGATAAAACTATGCAACCAAGTGCTTATGAGCCAGCCAACTAATCAAAATGCAAGGCAAACGCTCACAGCCGCAATGAAGGAAATGGGGACATAATAAAAAAACAGAGTTGTAGAATTTTATTTTCTACAACTCTGTGCTATTTATATGAAGATGAAAGACAATTAGCTTCCTTTTTTATCTTGCTTAGCTTTCATATCGTCATAATACTTATTCTGCTCAGCATTTAAGGCTTTCTTAATTTCTGCATCCCTGCGATTTTTTAATTCATCAGGATAGGCTTTCAGAGACTCTACTTCTTTTGCCAAATTACCCTTCATTTGCTCGATTTCTGAATTCATTTTATCTACTTCTGCTTTACCCTGTTCTACTTCCGCTTTGATTTTGTTTGCTTCTTCTTCTGATTCAACAGTAGTACTTGCTTTTGCATTGAGAGCAGTAATTTTGCCATTTACTTCCTCCACTTTGGCTCTCATCTCTCCTTGTCCTTTTGCAATCGCTTCTTTCCTTGTTTTCAAGGTATCCAACCCAAGTTCATAGTTTAGGCAAGCGGTCATAACTGCTTTTTTCTGAGAGGCATTGAGCAATGATTTAGGGTCGGCTGTTTTCTTTTCATCAAATGCTTTCTTTTTTATTCCTGCATCGATAAAGGCGACAATTTGGTCACTTTTTTTCTTTGCTTTTTGTTCTGGTGTTTGGGGGGGTGTTTGAGCAAAGCTAAAACCTACCACCAATAAAGTTGCTAATAAACTTAAAAATAATTTTTTTGCCATAGGATTTGTTATGAATTTGGTGAACAAATACTTTATTACTCTTTTTGAGTTTAATTCAAACGACAAAACTAATCATTTTATCAAAACATTCCTCTAAAAATTATATGTCTTAACAAATTTTTAAATTTTGACCGTTTTTATTGCAATAATATTTACAAATTCAAGACCTATTTGCATTTATTTAACATTTTTAAACTGAATGAAATGTTAATACTTGAAAGGTTTTGCTTCTTGAGAATAAATAGTCTTTGTTTCTTTGCTCATTTGATATTTTCTCTATAATTTCACTTCCTAAGAAAACTTCAACATAGATTGTTTCATTATTACTTGCCTCTTAAGTTTATTTAAAATATTGATTGTAAATAATATCTGAACATTTGTTATGTCAATGGAAGAAAAAGACAAAACTCTTTCAAAATCAACTTTGATAACAGCTCTGAGCGTGTTTTTCCTATCTTTATTTATCATTTTTTTATTTTTGAGTAGTAAGGCGGCATGGATGCAAAAACTCAAGGAGGCAAGCCAAGGTACAGAACCGCTTCGCCAAGAAAATATTACTTTAAAATCAAAATTAGAATTTTACCGCAAGCAAGACTCCGTCTATGCCAAAATGATTGCCGAACGGACTTTTGACCCGAAGGACATAGAAAATTTCCGTATGTATGGATTGTTCAAAGATAAAGGTCAAAAATATACAATAGAACAGGTCGCTCAGAAATTCAATATTCCTAATGAGAAAGCCATTAAACTTACTGAAGTTCAAGAAGATAATTGGTTTATTGTTCCTGTGAAAGGAATGCATTTTGTGAGGAAGGCAGAAACTGCTGGAAGCATTGCCAAAAAATATTATTCGGATACAGGAGATTCCGTGCTAATTAAGGAGTTTAATCCTATTATTAAGATGGGGAATATGATTTTTATTCCTTATGACTAAAAACTAATATTTGAAAGATAGATGAATGAAAAATACTTTATAACAGGAACAACAGGTTTGGTGGGAAGTTATATCGCTCGGAAACTCATTGCCGAAGGAAGAGAAGTATATGCTCTCAAGCGTAAAAACAGCAATACCCTGTTAGTCAAAGATATAGAAAATAAAATTAATTGGGTAGAAGGAAATATTTTAGATGTAAGTATTCTTTTTGAGAGTATTAGGGGCATGGATTATGTCATTCATGCCGCCGCCAATGTTTCTATGCTTACCAAAGATAAAAGTAAAGTATTCAAAACCAATATAGAAGGTACAGCCAATGTGGTCAATGCGTGTTTGGAAGCAGGTGTAAAGAAGTTTTGTCATATCAGTTCGGTTGCGGCAATAGGGATACCAGAAAAGGCAACTACCATCAATGAAAAAGCTATCTGGAATGAAGATGACAAAGATTTTATCTATGCTAAATCCAAACATTACGCAGAATTAGAAGTATGGAGAGGAATGGCAGAGGGGTTAGATGTACTCATTGTCAATCCTTCTACCGTTTTAGGAATTAGTCCATTGGATAGGTCATCGGGACAGATTATAGACTATCTCTCTAAAGGAGTAAGTTTCTATCCAAAGGGCAACATTAATCTGGTAGATGCAGAAGATGTTGCAGAAATAGTATTCGAGTTACTTCATCATTCTATTGCTAATGAGCGATTTATACTAAATGCTGGGATTTTGTCGTACAAAGAGTTTTTCAGCAAAATAAGTTATCAGTTTGGAAAGTCCGCCCCCCGATATGCAGTAGGCAAAGGAACATTAAATATGATTTACTTTTTATCAAAAATAGGTAGCTGGCTTGGGCTAAACTCCAAACCCCTCTCTCAAGAAATTATCAATGCTACCCAAAGCACACATACTTACAGTAATGAAAAAATTTGTAATTTGCTGAATTTCAAGTTTAAAAGCATTGAGGAAAGTATAGAAAAGGTCTGTCATGCGGTCAATCATTCTCCATATCCTCGATAAACTGCAAAGAGTCCAGATTGATATTGGTGCTATCTGGCTTAGGTTTACGTGGTGTTGGACAAAAATAAGATTTATTTATCTTAATCGCTGGCTTGGGAAAGTTCCCTTTAACAATATTAAGCTCTGGAGTTTCATATACTTTTTCCATAAATGTCCCATAAATAGGAAGAGCGGTCTTACCACCTTCACCTATTTGCCCATTACGAAAATGAATACTGCGGTCATCTCCTCCTACCCATACTCCTGTAATTAAATCTTTGGTAACACCGAAGTACCAACCGTCGGCATGTCCAGAAGAAGTCCCTGTTTTTCCCCCAATTTCATTCCCTCCAAATAGTTTTTGGTACGCATACAATCCTCCCGAAGTTCCCCCCGGTTCTTGCAAGGAGCCTTTAAGCATTTCTATCATTAAAAAAGCAGACTCAGGCTTTAGTGCCGCAAATCGCTTTGGCTGGAATCGGAACAAAATACGCTCATTTTTGTCCTCGATACGCGTAATAAAAATAGGCTCTGTCCAAACTCCCTCATTCAAAAATGTCCCAAATGCTCCTGTCATTTCGTACAAGCTCACATCGTTGGAGCCTAAACTGATAGAAGGAACTTCTTTTAACTTGCTGGTAATCCCCATCTTACGAGCATAATGGGCTACCGTAGTCCAGCCTATAAGTTCTGTTAGCTTGGCGGCAACGGAATTGATAGAACGACCCATCGCATGACGCAAAGTCATGGTATCATAAGAAAATATCCAATCGGCATTGTGTGGTGCCCAAGTTTTGTCTTCTCCATCTTCTTTGTAGCGAATATATACGGGGCTATCTATGAGCTTACTACATGGTGAATACCCCATAGAATCTATTGCGGCAGCGTAAAGAATTGGTTTAAAGGTAGAACCTGGCTGTCTTTTGGCTTGCATGACATGGTCGTATTTGAAGTATTTGTAGTTAATTCCTCCTACCCATGTCTTAATATATCCAGAAAAAGGGTCAAGCGTCATTAGCCCCACATGAAGAAATTTCTTATAATATCGGATAGAATCCAAAGGGCTAAGCAAGGTATCCCTATCTCCATTCCAAGAAAAAATCCTCATTTTTTTAGGAGTATTGAGGTATAGATTGATAGAGTCAGGTGTTTTTTTATATTTTTTGGCTAATTCTTTATACCAAGCAGTGCTTTTGGCTACATTTTCTATATAGTTAGGAATTACTTCCCCGCGCTTATTAGTCCAAGGTTCTAACCCTCTCCATTGGTCGTAAAATTTGACTTGCAATTTTTTTACTTCCTCTATCACCGCTTCCTCTGCTAATTTTTGCATACGAGAGTCTATGGTGGTATAAATTCTTAAACCATCTGCATAAAGGTCGTAACCATTATCCTCACACCACTTTTCCAAATACGTATTCATTACACTTCTAAAGTACGTTCCTGCTCCTTCTTCTGGATTTTCTAAATGCAGTTTTGCTTTGATGGGCAATTTGCTTAAAGAATCACACTCTTCAGAAGTGATATAATTGTATTTGAGCATTTGTTGGAATACAATATTGCGTCTTGTAAAGGCATTTTTATAATTTTTAATAGGATTATAAAAAGTTGTCGCTTTTAACATTCCTACGAGCAGTGCGGCTTGCTGTATATTAAGTTTATTGGGGGTTGTATTAAAAAAGGTTTTTGAAGCGATATGAATACCAAATGCGCCATTGCCAAACTCCACAGTATTGAGATACATGGTCATAATCTCCTCTTTGGTAAAGTGTTTCTCCAGATTGATGGCTGTAATCCACTCTTTGGTCTTGATAATAATTCCACTAATTATGGGAATCCTGCCTAATACTCCTTGGGAGGCTCTACCACGCATTTGGAACAGATTTTTTACGGTTTGTTGAGTAAGCGTACTTCCCCCCCTTGGGTCTCCGCTAAATACAGAAGCGGCTACTGCTACTAAGGCTTTCAAATCTACGCCTGTATGTTCGTGAAACCTAATATCTTCGGTAGCTAAAAGAGCCTCAATAAGATAGGGAGATAACTGCTCATAGGTAACAGGGGTACGATTTTCTTTGAAATACCTCCCAAGCAATACTCCGTCTGCGGTATAAAGCTCTGAAGCGGCAGGAATTTTGGGGCTTTCTAAAGATTCTATGCTTGGCATTTCTCCAAATAAATAGAGAAAATTGTACTCAACTGCTTTGAAATAAAGCCATACTGCTAATATCAATCCTACAAATAATGTCCAATACCTACGTATCCATTTGCGCCTATGCGTTTCATTGGGTTTGGGAACAAAAAATTGGATTAATTGACTTTTTAAGAGCCAATGATAACTTTTTTTGATAGTTACCCCTATTTTTTTAAATAACATTTGATATGGTTTGGACTGACCTTCTTGCATGGCGAATAGTAAACACAATTAAAAATGCTTGCAATATAAATGATTATTTTATAAATAATTTAAAAATCTAATTTTAAGTAATATCTGTACAATACTTTGTTTTTGGCTAACTTTTCTGTCCTACGCATTGCTTCTCCTATGCTTTCGTAAAGCGACCTTACGATAAAGCCTTGTTTGTCTTTCCATTGTAAGACCTTACTCATTTCAGGACTTTCCTTAAAAACAGCATTTTTTAATACGATGTCTATCCTATACAATTCATTTTTATTGTCTGTTCCGTAAAAGTCAGGTCTTACTTTGATACCCATTTCTTTGTTCTCTTTGTTGAAAGCAATGTCAAAAACGTCTTTGACTTCTTCGCCTTCTGTATAGCTAAAAACCATCTGCTGTCCAGAAACTAAGGTAGAATCTCCCGTTTCGGGGTCTATCTCGTACTGAGGCGGGGCTTGGTTTTGACTCTGTTGGTAGAGGTCAAAAATATTAGTAATGCGATAGGTTTTTAATTCAAGTTCTATATTATCAAAAAATTGAATATCACCTTCTAAAAATATTTTCCTCAATATGCGTTTGTCTTTGACAGTAGTTTCTGAATTGATATAGGTTTCTATATCTTTTAGAGGGAGTTCGTAATACTCAAAATGCCTTTCTGGAGTATAAACAAAATCCAAAGCGGCGAGGTTTTCATTCAATCCACCAAAAGTAGGGTCATATCCTTGAGGTGCAGAGTTTATCGCTTTAAGATTAAAAAAACTAAAATGATAAAAACTATCAGACAATCGCTCGTTCAGTTGCTTTAGCCGTGTGATAAAAGCATTGTCTTTCCCGATAAAGGATTGTGGTGTAAATACTAATACATATAAAAATTGTTTTTCCTTGAACTTACACGCATAAATATCTATTTGATTTCCTTTTTTGAGCCATTCTTCAAACAGGTTAGTAGCCCAAGCGTCTGTATTGACCCAAGTTTTGATGCGACTTCCATCTGACATCGCCGCCTCAAAAATCTTTTGTCCCGTAGGAACAAACTCAAAATCAGTAATAAATACACCTTGTTTATTGCCTTTGACTATGCGTCTGATAGGCTCGTCTAAAACGGAACGGTTTTCCTTGTAGTTGGTCGTAGTTGAGGGAATATTATCGTTTGCTTCTATGTCTATCAGATAGGGCAACGCGGCTCCTGCTCTATAAAACTTTGTTTTTTCATCTTTGGCAATATTGAGCACATCATTGATGACTATATTAAGCGAGGCATACATAGCCTCATACATGCCCGATGAGTAATCCAAATATACATCTAAGGAGTCATTGGTTTTTGCTTCTGTACTTGGTTTCCAAACATATTTTGTGTGAAATTCGGAAAGAAGTTGAGGGTCATTATAAGATGTACTACAAGCATACAAAAATAATAATGCTATGAAGGTACAGGTCTTAAACAGTATATTCTTTATTAAATAAGCCATTTTTGTAATTTAAAAATATTGATTATCAAACTCTTAATATATTATCACTTATTTTTGCCCCCTTAAGATAGGTAAAATAAGCGTATTCCTAATGATGGAGTTCATAGAATTAGTACAATATTACAAAATAAGTTTGTATTCTAAGTTGTCAGATGGCTTTGTTTGCTTATTTGCCTAAAGACGAATATACAGCTTTGAACAACTATTTAAGAAGAAAATATTAAAGGCAGTGCTACGCCAAAAGTCGTAGCGTCTTTGTGCGACTCGGTCAGCCAAATACGCCCTTTAAGTTTTTCTGTAGCTCGTTTTGCCGTGTAGAGTTTTAGACCTGTTAGTTCTGCTTTTTCACTTGGTCGGTAAAACATATTGAAAATCTTATCACTCACCTCTAAAGGTATCTCAAAACCCTTATGACTTATAAAAATCTCAAAGAAATAATCTCTCTTGTATGATTTGATATGTATAATTTCAGGATTAATGCGCTCACTTACAGGAA
>JALOMS010000172.1 GCA_025455345.1 Thermoflexibacter sp.
ATAGTTACGTCCCTACGGGACTTATGCGTTGTGCTAAAATTCCATTTTCTACAAATATATCGTCCCAATGGGACTTTAATACAAAGAACGCTTAGAAAAATTCAATTACTTATTATCTATTTATTCTAAAGTACATGGAAAGCGAATTTGAAAAATACTTGATAGATAAAAATATTCACCCTCAGTTATTTAAAGAGGGTGAACCTCTGCGATACCAAGAGTTTGAATTGCTATTTTCGCAGATGCATCCTAAGAGTTTTACTGCCCAAAAACTTTATCTTATCAATAAAATTAGACGACTATACCCATTTAAAAAACACCAATTACCACACTAAGACTTAGAAGGAAGTAGTAGGGTTTGTTAGCGTAAATAATCTTATTTGTAAGATAATATCTTTATAATTTTAATCCTTCTAATAGTTTGATATACAACAAAATACCTTCTCTGACTTCTTCTAAGAAAATATACTCATCAGCAGTGTGCGA
The DNA here is from genome assembly GCA_025455345.1 of Thermoflexibacter sp. Classification (GTDB taxonomy): domain Bacteria; phylum Bacteroidota; class Bacteroidia; order Cytophagales; family Thermoflexibacteraceae; genus Thermoflexibacter. The sequence goes on from JALOMS010000172.1 coordinate 487, forward strand.
GCGGGCAGAATCGCCAGGACCTATTTTGATAGAATCAAAAGGCATAAGGGCTTGGTCGGAGGTAGTAGGGGAGGCGTAATAATTCCTTCCTAAGCGAATACCCTGCTGTACAATAGGGTGAGCAATCGGAATACTGGACGCATTGAGGCGAATAGAGCGTTCTTGCACCTCACAGTTCACATTTTGCTTAATTATTTCCAAGATTTCAGCATTTTTATATACATCAGTAGGACGAATATCTACCGTAAAACTACATATATCAGGAACTACGTTATGCTGACTTCCTGCATTGATAATCGTTACTGTCATCTTTACCTCACCAAGCATCTCTGATATTTTTGAGAATCTATAATTTCTAAACCAATCTATGTCCTTGAGTGCCTTATAAATCGCATTCTCACCTTCGTTGCGAGCGGCATGTCCTGCCTTGCCTTTGACTGTGCAGTCCACTACCATCAAGCCCTTCTCTGCTACGGCTAAGTGCATCTGCGTAGGTTCACCCACGATTGCCAAGTCTATTTTCCCAAAATTTGGCAATACTAACTCTACACCATTGCGTCCACTGATTTCTTCTTCTGCGGTTGCGGCGATAAGTAAGTTAAATGGTTTTTCTTCTATCGCATTGTAATACAGGAAAGTAGCGATTAATGATACCAAAGCACCACCTGCATCATTACTGCCTAAACCATATAATTTGCCATCAATTTCTGTGGGTATAAAGGGGTCTAATGTATAACTTTTATTCGGCTTCACTGTGTCATGATGCGAATTAAGCATAACTGTTGGCTTATTATTATCAAAATTTGTTGAAAAAGCCCAGACATTGTTCAATTGCCGATAGGTTTTTATGCCTTTGGATTTGAGATAGTTATCTATCAAATCTGCCGTTTTATCTTCTTCCTTACTGAAAGAAGGCGTACCAATCAAATTTTTTAGTAAATCTATTGCCTCTGCGGTCAATTGGGCTATATTGGGTATAATTTTGGCTTGCACCATATTTTTTAGATTTATTTTTGGAGCAAAAGTAAGAAAACCTCTCCTAAACTTTAGTTATTATCAAAACAATTCCAAAGGATTTGTCTATTTTGGAGTAGCTTTGATTCTAAAGTTTTTATGCTGAGAGTCGTAATCAATAGAACGATTGGTAAAATTATTCGTGATGATTTCTTGCACTTTGTCGTCATTGGCATAGATAGAAATCAGGTTTTGATTTTTTTCAATAAACCAAAGACAATGAGCTACTTGTAATATTTCTGCCAAATCATGTGTGGCTATTAATACTGCTTTTTGCTGTTTTTCAGCTATTTCTTTCAGCAATAAAAAAATCTCTAATCGATTTATTACGTCCAAGTGAGCGGTTGGTTCGTCTAAAAATAGTAAAGGCGTATCCTGTGCCAAAGCCCTTGCAATCCACACCTTTTGTTGCTGTCCATCGCTCAGTTGGTTAATATTTTCTTTTGCCCAATGATGAACTTGAGTAATTCGCATTGCTTGCTCTATTTTTTGATAATCTGTCTTGTCAAAATCACCCAACCAATGGGTATGAGGATACCTGCCGATACTTACCAATTCATTGACAGTCATTAGATTGGTATCGGTTTTGTCGGTAAGTACAACACTGATATATTTAGCAATCTCCTTAGGAGAAAAAGAAGTAATGGGCTTTTGCGCCAAAAAAATTTCTCCAGAGATAGCTTGTTGTAGATTTGATAAGGTTCGCAACAAAGTAGATTTGCCAGAGCCATTTGTACCTATCAAAGCCGTCAATTTACCTTTTTCTAATCTTAGGCTCAAATTGCTCATTAGGAGCTTTTTATGATTATTTTTTTTATAACCAATGCTCAAATTTTCTGTGTATAAAAGGCAATTCTGCATGAATTATATGATTACTTATAAATTCTCAATTTTTATTTTACCTTCAAAAATAGTAGTTACTTTGGTTAAATCAATCTCTACAATCTTATCATAAATACAAGGCAAGACCAACTTACCATTTTTATCAATCAGTCCCACTTTATCATTTTGCCAAATTTTTGCATAGTCTGCATAATTGGTAGAGTAAATATGCTTGAAAGAACCAACACTATCATAAGTAGCAGTAATTATTTGCTTACCATCTTCGTTTATAAATCCATATTGGTCTGTATCCCAATCGCGCATAGGAAATAGAGGTTCAAAAATAGAATGTTTACAGGGGGTTACTTCTCTTCCCTGATTATCAATGAATCCTATTTCTCCTCCTTGCCAAACCTTTACAAAACTACCTTGTGCGGAGTATTGTACGTCATCATAAACGGCTAACTCTTTACCTCTGATGTTCTTGAGAATGTAAAATTTATGATGTTTATCATAATAAAGTTGCAATTGATTTGACCAAGAAGATGGCATAGTGTTCATATCTACCAATATGATATGACTGTCTTTATTTCCATCTAAGGACAAACTGCTCCATGCGCCAATACCCATCAAGAGTAAAAACAAAAAAGCAAAAACATTAATCCCCCAAGTGATAAACTTGAATAATGAACCAGTAATTGTTCCTGTGGTATTACTGCGAGTATCAAGATGTTTTTTCCTTTCCAAATCTATGATATTTACTCGTTTTCTTGTGCTGGTATTGGGTTTACTCACAATTGGATTTTCTTCTATGATTATCACAGGTACATTAATCACCATTTTTGAGTAAGGGTGAAGGCTTGCTAACCATCTTTCTGCACTTGGTCTGCCCTCACTAAGCAGGGCTTCCATAAAAAGTTGGCGACTCTCACTGTCCAATTGAGTAAATTTTGCATGGGGTGGGGGTATCATGTTGAAGTAATTTTTCTTAGCGGGATTATGTGGAAATAAAGCATTTTTTATCATATCCTCTACGCTATTACAATCTTGATATGGAGGATTGCAACTCCCTGTAAATGGGTGAATACCAAACAATAAACGATAAAAAATAACAGCCAAACTAAATCTATCCCAATTCTCATCAAGCTCATTAGATGTTGCTGGACTATACTCTGGGGATTGGGCAGAAGCTGGAAAAACGGTCTTATTACCCTCAATAATGGCAAAAGAATCTATATCAACTATCGATACTAATCCATTGGTTTTCAGTATGATATTATCAGGTTTTAAGTCCCCTATATAGTACCGCTTTGTAGCATGAATCTGCGAAACAGCCACTGCAATATTAAAGCATAATTTTAGGCGTAAATAAAAGGCTTCTTGGTATTTTAGGTCGTATTTTGCCCACTCATTTCCTAAAAATTTGGGCAACTTGGTATGGCAGAGATACTCTAACTTGATGCCTTGTGCATATTGCATGACAAAACCAACAAAACCACTTTCATCATATACTATCTCGCTGACCCAAATTGCCGCAGAATGTCCAAATTGGTGAAAATCTGGTACATGGGCAAACATATTTTTGATTTTGGTGTAGCGTTCTTGACTTCTTTTGTGGGCATGATATATTTTTACTACATGATTTGCCAAGTTGGAAGGAGCTATTATCTTGTATAACTCACCCTCACCCCCTGAAGCAAAGGGTTGGGGTGCTATTTCTAAGATAGTTTTGTCTGATAGGTATAACATCTGAAAAGGAAGAGATTAAGTGATATAAATAAAAACGTAAAAAATATAGGAAAGTTCTATCTATCGCCTCACCCCTAAAATTAAGGTTTTATCATCTGGTTCGTTTTTTAGCTGAGGATTTCCTCCCTCCAAAAAACTTTGCCACAATGTATTCATAGCATCTTGCGTTTGCTTTTGCTTATATAATTCTCTTAATGCCAATACATTAGGATTAAAAAATTTAGGGTAGGGGAGATTGGGGTCATAGTATTTATGGGTATCTCTATCATAAAGATTACACTCAAAAGCAGACTTTTCACAGCCGTCAGAGAGCAAGCAAAAAGCATTTACACGCGAGCTAATGATTTTATTCTCAATAAACCCCTCAAAATCTGAAGTAATAAAAATGGTTTGATTAGCTTCTTCGCCCTTAAAAGGAGTCATTAGACTTAACCATTCTTCTTTCTCATTGAGATAACCAGCTCTGCCATCTCCAATATGAGTGAGGAGCAATCCTAAAGGACTGTAAACCAAGACAATCACTGTACACGACAAGCTATCAAAGTCCAAATTATTTTGTAAAGCATAAGTTTGTAAATCAGACTTTATCATTTTAAGATTATAGATGGCTGTATCTTCCCATTCCCGTTCGGAAGGCAGGTAGTTTTCTTTTGCCCATTGTTTTTTATGCACTTCATTAGCAAAGTATTGGATTGCCAATTGTACAGTTTGTTGCGCCCCTTTGTCAGAGTATTCACAAGAACCAGCCCCGTCAGCAAGAGCCGCAATACCCCATCCACCTTGTAAGTTTTTGACCATACAAGCATCTTGGCAAGGTAAATTTTCCTTTATATGCGAATTTCCTATTGCAGAAGCCCAAACCGTTATCCAATCCATTGTTTTTAATTTTATATTAGCTTTTTGACTGCTATAACAGCAAATTTTTTTAAATTATTTATGATTTAACAGAAAAACCAGTAAGTTTATTCAAATATCTTTGTATAATAAGTATAACTCTTTGATTATTAACAATAATGAGAAAATGTATTTTAATTCTTTATTTTTTATTAGGGTCATTAGCTATATATGCCCAAAACAATATTTATTCACTTACCCAACTTCCCTTAGACAACTTATCTGCTTTTAATGCTCCCCCTAACAATTGGCAGATTGTAGGTAAGGTAAAAGGAAGTTTTAATGACCCTAATCTGCAAACGGTTGCGGGAACAGGTATTTTAGCAAATCTATTCTCAAAAGACATTCAATACAAGCCCGAAGCTAATATTTTTACTAATTTTAGTCATGGTGATATGTATTTAGAATTGGACTTTATGCTTCCTCAAGGGTCTAATTCTGGTATTTATTTTCAAAGTCGCTATGAAATCCAACTTTTTGACAGTTGGAATACCAAAAAATTGGAAATAAAGGACTGTGGAAGTATCTATGAGCGTTGGGACGATAAAAGACCCGAAGGCAAAAAAGGTTTTGATGGGCGTACAGCACGCGTAAATGCCTCATTTGCTCCAGCGATATGGCAACATTTAGAGATACTTTTCCAAGCCCCAAAATTTGATGCAAATGGCAATAAAATAACCAATGCAAAATTTACCAAAGTAGTGCTGAATGGTGTTACTATCCATGAAAACGTTGTATTATCTGGGGCAACGAGAGCCGCAGTAGCCAATGATGAAAAATCTCTTGCACCTCTGATGATACAAGGCGACCATGGACAGGTGTTTTTTAAAAATATAAAATATGCCTTACTTGGAGATTTAAACGTCAAAATCAAAGATTTGGAGTACGAATACTATGAAACAAAAGAAAGAGATTTCAATAAAATTACAGAAAAACAATTGATTAGGAAAGGAAAGGTAGAAGCATTTGATTATCGTTTGGCAGACTTGCAAGACAAATTATCTCTCAAATTTACATGCAAAATAGAAGTCCCGACTACTGATAATTATACATTTACACTCATGCTTACTGGTAATTGCAATTTCAAAATAGATAACAAAGAACTAATACCTTTTGACAAATCATGGACTTGGTTTTATGGTGCTCCTCTGATAGTCCATATACCTTTGTCCGCAGGTACTCATGACTTGAGCATGCAGTTTTCCAAACAAGATGGCTGGGCTCCTATTGGACTTGCTATTTTTGTACAAAAGCCTAATTCTAAGCCTTTTGCACTTCACACAATTGGTTCTTTCTTAGAAAAACCCCAATCTGGTCTGATAGAATCAAAAATACAAGGAGAACCAGAAATTTTGCGCTCTTTCCTCCAATTTGATAATCAGAAAAAAACACATTGTGTTTCAGTAGGAGATCCCAAGGAAATACATTATAGCTACGACCTCAAACAAGCAAGCCTATTGCAAGTCTGGAAAGGCAAGTTTTTGAATATGAATGAAATGTGGTTTGAAAGGGGAGAACCTCAAATCGCCCAACCTTTAGGAGCAACTATACAAATTTTTGGAAAAACACCGCTTATTTTTGTCAATAACCTTAGTGATGATTTACCAGATTCTTTAGATGCTAAAGCATTGATTTACAAAGGATATATCTTAAATGAAAAGCATTATCCTACTTTCAGATACGAATTGGAGAATATCTCTTTTACAGATGACTTGTTTCCTAATCAAGATGGTAAAGGATTAGCCAGAGTATTAAAAATAAGCAGTTTACCCAGTGCAAAAAAAGTAATTTTCCGTCTGGCAGAAGGTGGAGCTATTCAAGAAATTAGTAAAAACCTATATGCTATCAATGACCAACAATATTTCTTGCAAGTACATGAAAACCAAGACTTTAACCTTTTGATTAAACAACAAAATGGTAAACAATTTTTAATAGCAGAAGGACAAGGCACTGAAATTAAGTATGCGATAATTTGGTAATTAAGTAGTTTTACATTCCAATAGAGTAGGGGACATCCGAGCAGTAAGCCTCATTATTAAAGAGACAAACACAGTAGTAAAATCAACTTAGAGAATAATTATTTAGTTGATTTTACTACTGTGTTTTAAATTATGTGCATTTGTGATTTATATAATATTCACATAATCAAATGCTTATATGTTATAATTTCTTTTTACATAATATTATTACAATTATCTTATTGATAATTAAGTAGTTACATAATTGTTATATAATTATAGTTGTATTCCTTTTATGTTAATAGCTATGATAATCAGTAAGTTATATTGCATAAGTTAGAAAAAACTTGAAACTTATCGCTATCTTTCTCATTCACAAGGTACTTTATAAAATACAACTTCATTTTTCTTTTCCCCAAAAAAAGAGATTCCTCATCTTGATTTTAACAAAAAAATCAGAACGCAATATCACACACCAACGCACACGCAAAACATTAACAATCAATCATATATCATTCAACAGCTTTGCGGTCGCCAATATAGAACAGTGCATAGCGTACCTGTTTAAGCATTTTTTGAGGCTTTTTGACTTAATAAGGGGGGTATTTAATGCGTCAAACACTTGATTATCAGTAAAATAACTCATTTTTTATTTGCATAAGAGCAAAAAAATTAGTACATTTGTTCTAAAAAATAAGAAGTAGCCTTAAAAAATCATGGAAAACATCAAAAAAGGGGATATTGTATATCTAAACTCAAATCCAAGTGTATTAACCACCGTTTCGTTGGTTCTTGACGATATAGTATGTATTCAATGGATTGACGAATTTAAAAAAGAGCGAAGCATCACCACTTGCCCCGAAGCCCTGACCCTTGCAACGCCTGAACACGTTGAAAAGATAAATAGCAGAGCAGAAAACGGAGAGAAAACTCAAAATTTTGAGTTGCTATACTGCGACAAGTTGAACGTGTACGGACTGAAAATTTATGCCAGCCTTATCGCCAGCTTTACGCATGACCAGCCCAAAGAATTAGAGCATGAAACCAGATTCACGTATGATTTTAAAAAGTACATGAAGCACGCAAACACTATCAAAAGCATGATTACGGCAGTTGCTAATCGCTTTTCATGCCGTTGCATTGTAGCCATTCCACCACACACCACCGAGCCTAACAGCTTACAGAAATTGTTTGGAAATCTCATCACCAGAACCACAGAAGTATTGCCAAGAAAATACAACCATAAAAAGCCATTGCCTAACGATTACGGTACATCTTACCACATCAATTTGGAGGCTATTCCACAAGGCAAAATCTTATTGGTAGATGACATACTCACGAGCGGCGCAACCATCAACCATTTTGCCCAAATTTTTGAGGGCAAAGGGTATGAAGTAGTAAAGTTCTGCATTGGCATAGATAAAAAATTAACA
>JALOMS010000173.1 GCA_025455345.1 Thermoflexibacter sp.
TTCTTCTTAAACAAGAGTGCGTCTATGCTCCATGCGCCCGCACCTATAAAAAAGTAGAGCAAGCCAAATAAGGCAAACATGAAAGGGTGTTGGTCTTGATACCAAAATTTTCCACTTCCAATAAAAAAAGTAATGTAGAGAAATGTTCCTACACATATCACTGCTCCCAGGCGAGTGAGCAAACCCAATAAAAATAAAATGCCAATCACAAATTCCGCACCTTTGCCAAGATAGACCATGAGCGTGCCATTCATATTTTTAAAAGCATCCCATTTGGCGTACTCTTGCATGAGTGAAACCTGAAAGACTTCTTGCCCATGGTAAATTAGAAATAGACCAAGAATTATCCTAACCAGACCTATTATCTGATTTTGCCAAAAAGGAGAATGATTGATTAGTAAATTCATAAAGTAAAAAATTAGTATTTAGGTAAACAAGATAAGCAAATTTTAAAGAAAAGAAAACCTTTGATAACCAGAATAGGGTGAATGTATGTTTTATACTAAAAAATAATTGCTTTAAAACAAAAATTTGTCTGACACCTTTGAGGTATCAGACAAATGAGTAGAACTTTTTTTGATTGAGTATAAGAAAAAAATTAATACCTATAATAATCAGGTTTGAAAGGACCTGCTTGTGCTACACCAATGTAGTCTGCTTGTTCGGTAGAAAGGTCTTCCAATTCCACTCCGATTTTTGCCAAGTGCAATCTTGCCACCTTCTCGTCCAAGTGTTTAGGCAACATATAGACTTTATTTTCGTACTTGCCATGGTTTATCCATAGCTCTATTTGCGCTAACACTTGGTTGGTGAAGGAGTTAGACATCACAAAAGAAGGGTGTCCCATCGCACAGCCCAAGTTCACCAATCTTCCTTCTGCCAATACGATAATGTCCTTGCCGTCAATATTGTACAAGTCCACTTGTGGCTTGATTTCTTGTTTGGCATGACCGTAGCTCTTGTTCAACCAAGCCATATCTATCTCTGTATCAAAGTGTCCAATATTGCAGAAAATAGTTTTGTCTTTTGCCATGCGGAAGATTTTTTCGTTTACAATGCCCAAGTTGCCTGTGGCTGTAACTACGATATCCGCATTTTTAATCGCATTTTCCATTTTAAGGACTTGGAAGCCGTCCATTGCCGCTTGCAAAGCACAAATTGGGTCTATTTCAGTAACAATTACCCTTGCGCCCGCGCCTCTCAAAGAAGCCGCAGACCCCTTGCCTACGTCTCCATAACCAGCTACTACGGCAACCTTGCCCGCAATCATAATGTCAGTTGCCCTACGGATAGCGTCCACACAAGATTCTTTGCAACCATACTTGTTATCAAACTTAGATTTTGTAACAGAATCGTTGATATTGATAGCTGGGAGAGGCAATTTGCCTTTTTTCATTCTTTCGTATAAGCGGTGAACACCTGTAGTTGTTTCTTCTGAAATCCCTCTAATACCACCAATTAGTTCGGGATAACGGTCTAACACCATATTAGTTAGGTCGCCACCGTCATCTAAAATCATATTCAATGGTTTACGGTCTTCGCCAAAGAAAAGTGTTTGCTCTATGCACCAGTCAAATTCTTCTTCGGTCATACCCTTCCAAGCATACACGGGGATACCCGCCGACGCAATTGCCGCCGCCGCATGGTCTTGTGTAGAGAAGATATTGCAAGACGACCAAGTTACTTCTGCGCCCAATGCCGCCAAAGTTTCTATCAATACCGCAGTCTGTATAGTCATGTGCAAGCAACCTGCTATGCGCGCCCCTTTTAAGGGCTGAGAGGCTCCGTACTCCGCACGCAAAGCCATAAGACCGGGCATTTCTGCCTCTGCCAATCTGATTTCTTTTCTGCCCCATTCGGCAAGTTTGATGTCCTTTACTTTGTAAGGAACATAAGTTTCTACTGTCATTAGAGTCCTTTTTTTTATGTGAGTGAAGTGTTAAGAAAACACTGCGTTCAATTTTGGGCGCAAAGATACAATATTATTATTCCTTTTGAAAGTATTTTTAGCTTGTTTTTTTGATGTAGATTTACATGAATAAAAGGAAATTCGGTTGTATATTAAAAGGATTAGAATTGTTTATGAGGTAATAATAAAATTGCTGGATTTTCTTTTTTGAAAATAAAATTAGTTGATGTATTGGTAGGGAAGTTTAGGGCAAAATACTGTTGGTATTATTCCGCAAAAATTTCTTTCAAATCCATCTCAAAACCTAACAAAACATTTTCGCCTGAAAGTTTTTGCTCAAAAGACTGGATAATAATTTCACCATTTTCCCTGTAAATGAACACATTTTTATCTTTGGGATTGATGAGCCAACCTAAACGACAGCCATTCTCTCGCCATTCTTCCATTTTTGCCTTGCCTTCGCTAAGGCTATCTGATTCGGAGAGCAGTTCTATGACGAAATCGGGGCATACATGAGCAAATTTTTTGCGCTCTGCTGGGGGGACATTTGCCCATCTTTCCGTACTAATCCACGCTACGTCAGGGGTACGCATGGCTCCATTGGGCAAGGTATAACCTCCGTTGGACTCGCTCACCAAGCCCAATCTATTTTTGCGATTCCAAATGTTGAGTTCTGTATTCAACTCGGTATTTCTAAAACTTGTTTCTAATCCTGTGGGTGGCATAATCTCTAATTGTCCTTTTTTATTTCTTTCTATACGCAATCCCTTGTTTGCCATGCAAAAAGCATAGAGTTCGTCATCAGTAAATCTCTCAAAAGAGCGTGTTTCTATCAAGATATGCATATTTTTCCTGTTTTTAATAAGCAAATATAATACAAAATAAGAATAAAATAAAACTCATAGTAGGTAAATTCTCTTTCATCTAAATAGCTTATACTCTTTGCGCTATATTTTGATAAAATAGCAATTTACCCCACCCAGAAATACGTTTATTTCTTTTTTAAACAAGCAAAATAAAAACCGTCAAACCCACTTTGAGCTGGAGAAATGCGTTTTTCTTCTACGAGTTCATACTTACCTTCTTGGTTTGTTAAGAACCATTTGATTTGCTCTTCGCTTTCTGATGGCAGAATACTGCACGTAGCATATACCATCTTTCCACCTGACTTGAGCATCGCAGAGTAGTTTTGTAGAATTTCCCTTTGTGTCTTTTTGATATTTTCGATAAAATCTAATTGCATTTTCCATTTAGCATCGGGATTGCGCTTCAGTACCCCTAAACCAGAGCATGGAACATCTAAGAGCAGTCGGTCAGCCGAACTTTCCAATCTTTTGATGACCTTATTGGAGTCTATTATCTTCGTTTCAATATTTTGGGCATTGGCTCTTTTGGCTCTTTTTTGCAATTCGTCCAATTTCCATTGCTCTACGTCCATGCTAATAATTTTCCCTTTGTTTTCCATCAATGCCGCCAAGTGTAAGGTCTTGCCTCCTGCGCCCGCACAGGCATCTATCACTCGCATAGTAGGCTCTACGTCAAGCATAGGAGCGACCAATTGGGAAGAAGCGTCTTGTATCTCAAAAAGTCCATTTTTGAAATGTATAGAACTAAAAATATTGACTCTTTTTTGTAATACTAAAGCTGTTGGAATTGTAGAAATAGTTTTGGTAGGAATATCACTCTGCAATAGCAAATTCTGGAGGCGTAGCGTTGTAGTCTTGAGGGTATTGGTGCGAATGACTACGGGTGCAGGCTGATTAAGTGCATATAGCTCCTTGTCCCATTGTTTGTCTAACTCCTCATTACCCAGCTCGTCCAACCAGTCGGGGATAGATTGGAAAATTTTTCTTAGCCTCTTGCTTTCTTCTATTCGTTCAAAAACTTTTTTTGGAATGATGGACTTGAACTCTTGCCAGTCAGGAAGTTGGGTTTGCAAACTTACCTGCCACACTCCTACAATCTTCCACAATTCGTCATTGGAAGGTACGTAATGATGACTGTATTCTATCTCACTTAAGAACAGCAACCAACGCCACCAACGCACTATCTCATACGTATTCTCGGCAATAAAAGCGCGGTCTCTCGCTCCCCACTTGGGGTTAGATTGGAGGGTTTTCTCTATGATTTTATCGGCGTATTTTTTTTCTACAAATATTTGACTGAGCGAAGCAACCACCGCCGACACCAAATTACGATGTAATCTCATTACTTAAGTTTACTTTAATTGTATAGGCAAAGTTAGAAGTTTTATCATTGATAAGTTGGGGTTAGCAAGGTTTAATTTGTATCTTTACACGCTAAATTAACGTAACAAACAATCCAATTACTAATTAATTATCTTATAATGAATGTTTTAATTCTTGGTTCTGGTGGACGCGAACACGCCTTCGCATGGAAAATAGCCCAAAGCACTCTTTGTAAAAAACTTTTTGTGGCTACTGGCAATGCTGGCACAGCACAAATCGCTCAAAACGTGAATATTCCTCTCAACGACTTTCCCCGTCTTGCCCAATTTTGCCTTGACAATCAGGTAGATTTGGTTTTGGTAGGGACAGAAACGCCCTTAGTCGATGGGATTGTGGATTTTTTTAAGACAGCAGAACAGCTAAAACATATACACCTCATTGGACCTACTCAGGCAGGAGCAATGTTAGAAGGGAGTAAGGATTTTTCTAAGACTTTCATGCTCAAATACGGTATCCCTACGGCTACAGCTCGTACATTTGATAAAAGCAATTTGCAGGAAGGATTAGTCTATATAGACAAACATTCATTACCTATTGTGTTAAAAGCAGATGGGCTTGCGGCAGGAAAGGGGGTAATCATTACAGAGGATGCCCAAGAAGCCAAACAAATACTTTTAGAAATGATAGAAGGGGCAAAATTTGGAGTAGCAAGCAATAAAGTATTGATAGAGAACTATTTGAAAGGTATAGAACTATCTGTTTTTGTACTTACCGATGGTATTTCTTACAAGATTCTGCCCTCTGCCAAAGACTACAAACGTATAGGAGAAGGAGATACAGGCTTGAATACGGGCGGCATGGGTGCTGTTTCGCCTATTTCCTTTGCTGATGACGATTTTATGAGAAAAGTAGAGGAGAAAATCATCAAACCTACGCTCAAGGGTTTAAAAGCAGAAAATATTGATTACTTGGGTTTTATATTTATTGGATTGATGAATGTAAACGGAGAGCCGTATGTGATAGAATATAATGTTCGTATGGGAGACCCTGAAACAGAAGTAGTTATACCACGAATTAAGTCAGATTTTTTAGAGATTTTGTCTCTTGCCGCCCAAAAACGCCTATCAGAAGCAAAGTTGGAGATAGACGACAGAACTGCTACGACGGTAATGTTGGTTTCGGGGGGTTATCCACAAGACTTCGCAAAAGGTAAAACTATGACGGGTTTCGAAAAAATAAGCAGTGAAGTGCTGGCGTTTCATGCGGGTACTTTACTCTCAGAAGGAAAGATATTGACTTCGGGCGGGCGCGTCATTGCGCTTACAGGCTTAGGAGATGATATAGAGTCTGCTTTGGAAAAATCCTATAAAGCGGCGCAATTCATTGATTATGAAGGCAAATATTATCGCAAAGACATAGGTTTTGATGTAAAATAATGCTAAAGTTACTCATTGGTTTTACTATTTTCTAATTCTAATGAATATCTTTTATCATAAGTTGGAAATTGCGTCTTCCTTTGTATTCATTTTCAGAAATGGTATAACAAATATCAAAAACCCTATCTTGAGATAAAAACTCTTGAAAATATGCCATGCCAAAACCTATTGCCTCAACAAGTGGGCTATCTTCCTGTTTGATGAAGAACTTAATATGGCTATCCTTCAAAATCATAGGAGTTCCATGTAGTTTGACAGATTTAGAAACGAAAACAGGTTGCATATTATGTGGACCAAAAGGCGACATTTGCTTGAGAATCTTGAAAAAATTAGCATTGATTTGTTTTAATTCTATCACACAATCAATCTCTTGGCTTGGGGTCAAATGCTCCTCTTCTATTTTTTTGGCAACTACACTTTCAAATTTGTGCTTAAAAGCTGGTAGATTTTCTAACTCTAAGGATAGCCCTGCCGCATGTGCGTGTCCGCCATATTGGTCTAATAAATCGGCACACTCTTCCAGCGCATGGTGAATGTCAAAACCATTGACAGAGCGCGCAGACCCCGTTGCCTTGCCGTCTGATTGGGTAAGGATAATCGTAGGGCGATAAAATTTTTCTATGCAACGTGCCGCCACTATTCCTACTACTCCCTTGTGCCAGTCAGGTTTGAAAAGTACCGTAGTACGCATATTAGGGTTAAAATCCTTTTCTATCAACAAGATAGCCTCTTGCGTAATATTAGTATCAAAGTTCCTTCTGGTTTCATTGGAGGTATTTGCTGTTTGTGCTAATTTCGTGGCTTCTCCTTCATTATCAGCCAACAACAAGCGTATAGACTCTCCCGCATGAGCTATTCTTCCGCCCGCATTTAGGCGAGGAGCTATGCCAAATACTATGCTTGATACATCTATGGGTTTTTTCAGACTTGCAATGTCCATCAGAGCCTTTAGCCCAAATCGTGGGCGATAACTCAAAAGTTGGAGTCCGAAATGGGTAAAAATTCTGTTTTCGTCTATAATAGGTACTATATCTGCGGCTATACTTACCGCTAACAAGTCCAAGAAAGGATACAATTTATCAAAAGGAATATTATTATTTTGGCAGAAAGCCTGTAAAAGTTTAAATCCCACCCCACAACCTGAAAGTTCCTTAAATGGATACGAGCAGTCTGCCCTTTTAGGGTCTAAAACTGCAAAAGCCTCTGGAAGATTATTTGCGGGAAGGTGGTGGTCGCATACAATAAAATCTATGTCTAATTCTTGAGCATAATGAATCGCATCATGAGATTTTATGCCACAGTCCAGACATATTACCAAAGAAACACCCTGAGATTTTGCCCAATCCATGCCTTTGATAGAGACACCATAGCCTTCGGTATAACGGTCAGGCGTATAGTACAAAATACTGGTATAAAACTGTCTCAAAAAACCATAGACCGAGGCGACAGCTGTTGTCCCATCTACATCATAATCTCCATAAATCAATATTTTTTCTCTATTGCGAATAGCCTCCTCCAATCTCCACACAGCTTTGTCCATGTCTTTCATTAAGAATGGATTATGTAGATTTTCTAAAGAAGGTCGGAAAAATATTTTTGCTTCATCAAAAGAATGTACTCCTCGCTGTTTGAGCATAATAGCTACGGGAAGGCTTACATTGATTGATGATGCCAAACGTTGAGATTCTTCTTGGTTTGGAAGCGTTTTATAGACCCATTTTTTTGCCATACGTCAAATTTAGTAAATAATTTGACTATCTACCTAAACTAAGTAGGCATTTTGAAGGAAGTTTTTACTGTGCTATCAGATATTTCTATCTGACAAAGCGATTTATTATAACTGCAACGGTTAGTTTTGAGAAACTAATATTGTCAGCTTTAGAAACTGACAACATATAAAATGCAAAGCCTCATTTATTTTGCGTTTCTAATACCTCTATATTCCCACCAACACTTGTGTAGAAAATAGGATGAACAGCATTGCGACCATTAAGAAACTCCTTGTAAGTCTGCGAAAAAGCAATCCTTTCTTCCAAAACAGTATCAAAAACTCCACTCATGCCCAATACCAATTCACATACTTCTCGCACACCTTGCTCGCCTCCAGAATGTGCTGTAATATAATCACATAAGTTTCTATCTCTGACAAATTTAGTGAATAAGGGGCTTGAGTTACGCCTCACTAAAAAGCGCAACCCTACTAAGGTCGCAACCCCCAAGTCCAAAACATCATCAAAGACAAAAGCAACCTCAGAGGGGTCAATACCAAATTCTTTTTTCAAATGCTCTAAGGCTTCTATTTTGTTCAATACCTTTAAATAAACTGCATGGAAATGCTCTCTTTGGGCAAAACGAAAAGATGCAGGATTGTTTGCTCCTGTAATAACGATAGCGTAGGGATGTTGCTTCTCGTGGCTGAGCCAATGCCCAAATCGCAGATAATTACTACCTGCGGCATCAGGTTCTGCGAAAACACTGCCTGTTTGCTCATCTTTGATGCCATTATTAAAAACACCGTCCCAATCAAAAACCCATGCCCTAATAGATAAGAGTTTGTTTTGAATCTCTTTATAAGGAGTAACGAACTCCCCGCCGAGTTTGATAAAGGTATCTTTGATGCTCATAAATTTACAATAAATTAAAAAAGTTAGTATGATAATTCTCTATCATAGGACAAATATAAGATAGAACACTGAAGTAAAGTAAAGAAAATAGATAAGTGTATCAACAAAAATAAACGTTTTTTCAGTTCCAGACTGGAAGTCCCGTTAGGGACATAAGCTTTGTAGAAACTAAATTAAGCCCAAAATCTAAGTCCCAT
>JALOMS010000174.1 GCA_025455345.1 Thermoflexibacter sp.
TGAAAAATCTTCTCTTACCTTAGTAGCTACATAATAATAGGTTATGCCTTTTTTTACATCTTTATCGTAGTAAATCATGCCTAATGCCTCTCCAATCTTGGGATTAAACATACCCGCATAAAGGGCAAGATTGTCATCTCCTGACTTTATTTTTTCCATCAAATCGCCTCCTTGTGCTTTGGCATCTTCTACCAAACGTTGATAGAGTTCTACACCCAAAGCATCTACTAAGCCCTTTGCATCAGTGGGTGCGGCAATTGGCTTGTCGTTCAATCGCTTGTAAGGTATTCTATTATAAAGTTCTTTGATGTCTTTTTCTATATTTCCACTTGGTTCTTTGCCTGTTAATTTCCTAAACGCACTGACTACTTCCTGCTCTGACTTGTAATTACCAAATTCTTTACGATAGATGTAATACCCTCTATATTTAGACGGATGGGTAGTTTCTGGATGTACGATATGTAGTTGAGCCACTATTGCCACTCCTCTTGGGGTAGTATGTGCGCTTGTGGACTTTTGTAGGTCTTTTAAATCTCCTTTGGACTGTGCCACCAAATTAAGTGCGTTGCCCAAAAAGCAAAATGCAAAACCAACGGTTAGATAAAATATTTTTATTTTCATGATTTTTAAAATTTTTAGTTAAATGAACCTTTCCATCCCCCTCTGTCATACTGAACACTGAAATTTGCACTGAAACAGCCTTTTGCTCTTACACAACCCCCACAAATATATTGTACGCTTGGTAGCCACCACCTATTCTCTCCGCACCATCTTACCTCTCCGCATACATTATTGCAATCTGTCCCACAACCACAGTCGCCTATCCATGCTTCTACATACAAGCGACCTCTACCCGACAAGGAAATATCTCGCCCACCACGAATCTTTATGCTTGCACTAAATCCTGCGCCAGCATTGAAACCACCTGCCTGCCACGGACCCACACAAGCAATACCTGCCACACAGTATCTCCCTACCGTTAAATTTCCTCCAACTGAAGCATCTATTGATACAGAGGCATCTATGTCAAAATTTTCGTTGGCATACAGCCTCCCTTCAAAGTTAAACCCGTAGTTTCCCTTTAAAGGTCCGAAAGAGAAATCATCACTTTTACCTACACCATAGTCAAATGCAAGCTCTAAATATCCTTTCTCATTACCAACCAAGAAGTAATTACTTTTTATATTTGCGCCTAACACAGTCATATCAGTATTACCCCATACTCTAAACTTGACCTTGCTTGCATTCTCAAAATTCACATACGCATTCATTTTGGCAATTGTGTATAAAGTAGGTTGTTTGTCATATACTACTTTTACTGTACCATCAAAACGCTTACGTACAAAATCTATGGAGAGTATTACTTCTGCAAACGGATGGTCTTTCACAACAAACTTTCCTTCGCCTTGTACAGTAAACTCATCTCCACCAAAAATAACTCGCACAGCCAAAGTAGCCGTAAAGCTGGGTTCGGGAGAAGCTACCTCTGTGGAAGGAATAAACTTACCTTTGATACCAATAAGCCACACATCTTCTTTTCTACCTATTTCACCTCCAAGTCCTGCTATTGCAACAGAACCTATAATAATAGGTCTGCCTGTTTCCACATAAAGACTAAAATAAAAATCTTCAACATTCATGTATTTAAAAGTGGTATTTAGGACAAAGTTGGCAGGTTTTCGTTCTATTTTGAGATTAAGTTTACCATCTACCACTCCCCCTTCTGGAAAAGCTACATCTCCCTCAAGGTTAAAACCAGAAGTCAAAGCTATTTTCACCCCCATTTTATTCACCTTGAAATTTGCCTGCTCATTGAGCCAAGTAAGGCGCGCATCTAATTTACCCGTTACATTAGAAGGTTTTTTGGGGTCGGAACCAAAAGAAATTTTAATTTCTCCTGCAAACTCAAAATACTCTCCTGATGCACTACCAAGAGATAAGACCAATTTGTTAAGTACAACGTCAAGCCCTTTACCTTTACCTTTGATGCCACCTAATTTGATGCCTTCACTTTCTAAGGCGACTTTGATGCCACTACCTGCAGAAAGAGAAAAATATACTTGGGTAGCTTTATTGAAGTATTGCTCGAAAATATTAGCGGAAAAAATAATTTCAAGTGCGCCGTTTTTGTTGGTCTTGATACTTGTTTTACTTATTTTTGGGTCTATGCCAATAGGTATGCCTAAGAGGTCAAGTTTAGCTACCAAGTTTATTTTCTGGTCAGCTAATGCAACCCCTTTTTCCTTTCCCCCAAAGTTAGTTTCTGCATCAAGGTCTTTAGCTACAGTAACCCCGCCCACAAACTCAGCTCCTACTATCTTAAGCCTATTTGTACTTTTATCAGTAGAGTTGCTTATTACCTCGAAAGTAGTAGCATTAGTCAAAAATTTGAACTTAGGATTTGCCAACACAAGGTTTTTATCTCCC
Organism: Thermoflexibacter sp.; assembly: GCA_025455345.1. Lineage (GTDB taxonomy): Bacteria > Bacteroidota > Bacteroidia > Cytophagales > Thermoflexibacteraceae > Thermoflexibacter. The sequence goes on from JALOMS010000174.1 coordinate 2,428, forward strand.
TTACTAATATCATATAGTACATCACCCTCTAAAGTATATAGGTGTTTTTGCTCGCGTGTTTCAGCTTTGATGGTGATGGCACCTTCAAAATTGGTTTCTCTCCATTCACCAGAGAGGAATGTAAAAGACGCTTTCCCATCTTTTACTGATGCTTTGGATACTGTCAATTTTGCATTTAAGGTCGCAACTTGCTCGTTATTCAAAATACCATCTTTCAAATCCATATCTATCTCTAAAAACTGTGTACCTCCTTCACCTTTCAATTTTATATCTCCACTTGCTCCAGAAGAACGAATACCAAGTGGAAAAGCACTATTGGTGCTAACTTTAAATTCAGGAAGATAATATTTAGAGTTTTTTACACTTGCTTTTTCTATTTTACCCGCCCCTGTTAATACTCCTATCCCTCCCGTTTGATTGGTGGCTTGTAAAGCACCATTTACACTTACATATTGAAGTTTTACACTGTCAATTCTGCCAGGTACATCATGTATCCTTACGATTAGGTTGCTGCCTAAATCATTATTGTTACTCAATGGCACGCCTTTGACATCTACTTTTAGGCTTTTGAAATCAACCTTACCTGCATTGTTGGTAATCTCACTTCCTTGCGGAATTTCCAATGTACCATCTATCTCAAATTGGTTGTTCCCTACATCTTTTACTTTGGAAACAGTTGCCTTAAATCCAAAAATATTTTCAGGATTGACAAAGTTTCTTTTCAAAGTAAAATTCTGATTATCAGTAGGATTAGTAACATCAAGTACATTACTTGTGAAGTTTTTCTTTTCTCCTTTCAGTTGCCATTTTTCTTGGAAAGGAACTTTTGGAATACTGTAATTACCCTCTTGGTCTGTAAAGGCAGAAAAGTTAGAGCCGTTAATTGATACAAAAACGCTATCAATGCCTGCACTTGTTTCTTTGTTGGTAATTTTTCCCCTAATCGTAATGGTTTTTTCTATCAAAGTGTAAGAGAAAGCAGTCTTGGAAACAAACCAATCTTTGTTCTCGATTTCTATATTTCTGTCTTCTGCGTCTTTGTTGGGGTGCGACCAAGAGAGCGTAAATTTCTTGCCTACCCAACTTGCATTGCCATAGATGAGTTTAGACCACTCCGCATTGCTTAGTTTTTCTTTGCCCACTTCCTTGCCGTCTGGGTCTTTCAGGGTAAAACTTACACCTGTGAGCGGCGCACCACTTTCATCTACAAACTTTAAAACTATATTTCGCTTTATCTCCAAAAGTGTTTCCTCTAACTCCCAAGAAGGGCTAATTTTAGCTGTAAAACTCACTTCTTTGGTTTCCCCTGCTTTGGAAAGCGTCAAGGATTTTTGGACAAAAATGGAAGTATTTTCTATCACAAACTTCCCTTGCTTGTCTGTGGTAACATTCTTACCTTCGCAAGTAACTGTAACCCCTTCAAATGCTTCCCCAAATTGGTTTTTGATAATGCCGCGCACTGTAATAGGTGGGTTCTTTTTTAGCACGATGTCAGCCACATACAAAGACTTAAACTCTGCGAATGTGCCTGTAACCGTTTCCAAGCTCCAGCCGTCTTTAAAAAAGACAATTTTGCCTAATTTGGGTATAGTAGGCACATCTTTGAGTGTATATTCACCATTGCCATCAGACATGACTGACTTATAGAGCGTACCGTTTGCCTCATAGACATCTACCTTTACTTTGCCCACTTTGTCGCCCAAGTTGTCAGTAATTGTTCCTACTAAAATACTGCTACGTTTGGACAGTTTGAGGTCTGCTTGTACCCTATCACCACTTTTTTTCAAAAATACTGCTTTCCATGCTTCTGAATAGCCTTCTGCTTTGGCAAAAACTACATAGCTTTCATTTTCTAACCCAGCCTTGCCAATAGCTATGTCATTGATTTCGTAGCTACCATCACTACCAGTAGTTACTTCTAAAGAAAAAGGAATACTCACACCATCATACAAATAGTTTTCTATGCCACTTTGTGTGAAAACTGCTACCTTTGCCCCTACTACAGGCTGATTGGTATTGTTAATGGTGATTCTCCCTGCAACACTTGCCGTAAAAGGTTTAAGTATCACATCAGATTTGACAGTTTCCTCTGGTCTTACATTGATATTCTTGGAAGTAAACTGCTCATATTGTTCATCATTCACTTTTAGCACATAATCCCCCACCTCTGCTCTAAAACTAAATGCCCCAGAGGAGTTGGTAATGCCAGAAGCAACGGCTTTTTTCGTATCGCTTGCTTTGAATGCTTCTACTACTATCCCTGCAATGCCTCTTTTGGTTTGGGCATTGGTAACTATACCCTCAATACTCCCTGCTTTGGGGTCTAAGAACAAGGAAAAACCACTAACTACCTTGCTCCCTTGCGGCACACTGATTTGTGCTTTTTCGGGCTTGCCATCAAAATAGCCCTTTGCTTTACCCAAAAGTGTAATGCTTTGCCCATCTTCCACGTCAAAGCTAAATTTACCTGCGACATCAGTAATTACATCTATGGTCTTGCTTGCCTTTTCAGTATAAGGCTCATCTATTTGGCGCGTTTTGGTAACTGTGGTGGGGGGAGTCATATAATAGTAACTGATGACTACATTAGATTGTCGTACTATGCTACTGGTAATTATCCTTCCTTGTTTTTGTAAGTTAAGCACCTCTACATCAGCCTTTGCCCTTGGAACCATTTTGTTTTCATCTACACGCCTTCCAGATACTGTTTCCGTATAAGTTTCTGTTTTCTTCCTATACTTTATTTCTGTACCTGTATAATCAATCGTAACCGTAGCATTTGCTACCATCTTGTTTTTCAGTACATTGTCTTTTACTACACCAGAAAAACGTATTTTACCATTTTCAAGGGTTTTCTCTGCCAAAATAGCTTCTTCTTCTTTTTCTTTATCTGTCGTGCTTGCTTGTGGGATTTTAAAAATAAAAGGTGCGGCTTGTCCGTTGGGTTCGCCTATGGGCTTGTCGTCCTCGTCCAATGCCTGTACTGTCCACACATAAGCAAACCCTGCTTTGGGCAATTCATAAGAACTTTCCCAAATCCATTGTGTTTGGTTGCTAATGATTTCATCTACATAAGGTACATTGGTACGAAAAGCGATTTCAGGGCTTTGCGTTCCTATAATCTCAAATACTTGCAAACGGTACTTCACCAAGCCCGCAGGTCTGGGTGAAACCCCATTCCAGCGCAAAATAGGGCGTGAACCCAACTTTACTTCTGTATTATTGGCGGGAAACACCAAGATAGGTGCTTGATAACCAATTACTCTGATAAACTTACAGATAGGGGCAGGCAACAAGGGCTGACCAGAAGTTACATCAATTATATTGACACAAATTTGATAATTGTCTTCGGGAATAAAGCCACTCTCAAACCTCTCTCTCAAACTTGCGTCATTCAGTCTGTAAGCATTGCCATATTGTGGCAAAACTTCTGATAAGTCCAATAAAGTGCTACCATTGTTAAACTGTTGGAGCGTCTGCTGGTCGTCAATGGTTTCTGCGATTACTGAGCCACTGCCATTGAGGAGTTGCACCCTCAATATGCCCTCTGTAATTTGCAAACGCGGGTTTACCACTGTAACCAAAATGCGGTTTTTCCGAAATTGCCCCGTCCAGTCTGCGGTCTTGCTCGATGGCGCGCCTACAATATTCACTGTTGCCGTCAGTTGGGCGTGTGCCACAAGCGAGAGGAACAGTAGAATAAAGGCAAGAAAACAACTTTTTAGTAATTTATGATGAGTCATATTTGTTGTATTTTCGTATTTGTTGTATTGATGTTTTACCACTAAGGCACAAAGGTTTTTGATGATAATTTTAGTGTCTATGTGTCTTAGTGGTTTATTTATTTAAACCTTTATTTAATGGTGTAATTCAAAGAAGTGCTTAATAAACTCTCTTGGAAACGAACCCCAGGTCGCTCCGTCCCAAACCTAAACAGGTTGATAGAACCGTTCATACCAAAGGTCAATTTCTTCAACACATTGTACTTGTACGTGATTTGCGTCATCACTTGGCGCGATGGGTCTAACTTGTCCACACTGTTTTCCATCAAGGTCAATTTTAACCCACTGCTCATCTTTTTTTCCATGAATTGGTAGCTTACCCCCGCCGTTGCCGACCTCATTCGCATTTCTTGCGTGGGCAACTTGTTGGTAAACTGCATGACCGTAAAATCTATATTGAGTGGCTTTTGGTTGAAAGTCAAAATGTAACTTCCTAAGTACGTATTGGAATTATTGCTGTTCTCTCTGCCTGTAATGAGATTATAATCATTGAAAATATCAAAAGAAGCAGAACCTGTAATCACGTGTGTATATTTGTCCGTAGGTATGGAATACGTAGGCGTAAAATTGATAGATTGGTTTACGTTTTCTACTCTTAATGTGTCGTTCCTCACCGTACTTCTAAACCCAAAATTGTTGTAAGAAGCGGCTAAGGATAACTTTTCCGTTGCTTGCCAATTCACGTTCAACATTCCCGTCAATTGCGTAGTTTTCGAACCTTTCAACTCCGATACATTGTTCACTCTCTGCCCAATAGCTCCTGAAATTGCCACTTTGCCCCCCATCAAATTCACTCTTGGCTCAAAGCGGTAGTTGATTTGGTCGGGTTGCAAAAATGGATAACCCAAAGAGCGGAAGCCTTCGGTCATGTAATCCACATAAATACGGCTGGAAAAATTTTTCCCTTGCTGGTTAATGGAGAGCTTTGCGGCTGTGCCTAAACGACTGGATACATTGATAGGAAGCATACTGCGAATCAGTCCGCCGCTACCCCCCTCAAATTGGTTGGCAAGGGTATTGTCTGTGAAGCCAGAACGCGCCGCCTCCCCTTCTACGGAATACTGGTCATTGATTTTCCAACGTCCACTCACTGAAAGTACAATGTTATCACTTGGGGGAATTGCTCCCAACACTTCTGGCACAGAGCGCACAATGTCTGTTACTTTCATCATGGCAAAGTGTAGGTGAGTGCCATTGTCCTCACCATAGCCTACTTTGCCCGTATAAACCCTGCGTGTGTATGCTCCTTGTACGCCCAAGGGCAAATTTTGCGATACGGGAATTTGTCCGTTCCCTGCGTGGAAGGCAACTCGCCATTTCTTGTTAAACAATGCGTCCAAACCTGCGCCAAACACCCGAATATCCCCAGAAGTATAGGAAGTAAACTTAGGAACATAAGTCCCAAGGGTAACTTTCCCAAACTTGAAAGTAGGCGCAAAACCCACCGAGTTTACAGGATTGACAATGAAATCTATCAGGTTTTGGTCGGTTGGAATGGGCGTATTGATGTTTCTTTGGTTATTGGAAAGCATGACCGAAAAAGGGATGTTTATCCCCTTGACCCCTATGCTCCCAGAACCCATGAAGCGAAACATCTCATCGGGTCTTCGTGGGCGCACCTCCCCGCCTGTGGCGTTCATGCGGTAGAAATCTCCTGTTACTCCCAACTGACCTGAATAGGTAAACCCAGGTGTTTGGGCAGAGAGTTTCAAAGTGAATAGGAGGAATACAATAAGAAAAACTGGTACTTTGATATTCATGTTTATTTGTTTAGTGGATGCAAGTTTTCTTAAAAAGTTAAAAGTGATTAATCTCTTATGTCCAATTTTTCAACAAAGTAAAAGACTTTTAAGGAAGAGGTAAATGATGAAAATCATTACTGAAAAATGATTTTTATCATTCTTGCTATTTTTTCAAAACTATTTACATTTTGTTTCGCTTTTTCGTTATACTCATTTGTCAGACACCTCAAGGGTGTATGATAAGTTTTTGACCTAAAAACAACTAATTTTTAGCATAGAAAAGTGAGAAAAATATCTTTACTCACTCCCAATAAAAATCGTGAAAACAGCAAAACATTCCAGATTTTGCATTTTCAATCATCATTGTATCATCGTAGATAATAAGATTATGCGAGGAAAACCCGTCATCAAGGGAACAAGAATTACAGTAGAGCTGATTTTGAGGAAGTTAGGTCAGGGCGCAAATTTTGACGATTTGATAATGATGTATCCCCACTTGGTGAAAGAGGATATACTTGCCGCTATTCTCTCTATGGTGCATATAGTTCTTCTTTTGCTTAATGAAAAAGGACAAACTTTACACAACAAGTTTACCGTAATCACTATTGATAAAATCAGAATAAGAAACTTACTTTCATAAAACCCTAACTTTTTTCACCCTCAAAACTCCCAAAAAAGCCATGAAAACAGCAAAATATTCCAGATTACACATTGCTCTTTCATTCCCAATTTTATATTTCTTTCTTGCTTTCCAGATGGAACTTGCTCATGCACAAGGGCAACTCTTGGACTCTGCCGCCCTTGCCAAAGAAAAAACCTATACTTCCTTAGAAGAAGCACTTGAAGAACCTGAAAAGGTGTATAAGTTAGATTTATCGATATACGCAGAGAAAGATTTATCAGATTTATCACTTTGGTCAGATGAATTAAGCAAGTTTAAGAATATACAAGAGTTAATGATTTCAATTGAATCTGATAAAAACGTTCTGTCTAAAATACCTTTATTCAAAGGATTAAATAATTTACAGAAACTTAAATTAGAAAATATCAGACTTGGTAACTTTCAGGAATCTGAAATAAAATCATTCTTTGATGAGTTAAGTAGCTTGCCAAGATTAGAAGAATTAAATTTGAGTAAGAATAATTTATCATCGAAGCAGTTATTTTTAAGGAATCTAAAAAATCTAAAAATTTTAAATTTGAATGATAATGTAATACAAAGCTTAACTACTGAATTTTTAGGCTTAGAGAACCTAAAAGAACTATATTGCGGCAATAATATTCTCATTAAAATACAAGGGTCTAATGTATTTAAAAATTTAGAAATTTTAGACCTATCTCAAAACCCAATCATGCAAGTAGAAAAAAGTATTGGGAAATATCCTAAATTAAGAAGTTTAATTTTAGATGAAACTCCTATACTTTCATTGCCAAATGAAATAGGAGAACTCAAAGAATTAGAAACTTTAAGCTTATCTTCCTGTGCCTTTCTTATCTCATTACCTGATTCTATCACTAATTTGAGAAAACTGAAAAATTTAACCATCCATCTTGATTATGACAATGGTATAAGTAGAAGTGGAAATGCAAAATATTTTTCTTTACCACTATTCCTTGATTATAAATCAATCTATAATACTTTTAAAAATCTCAAATTATATAACCCTGATTTAAAAATTAATAATTATTCGTCGATTGATAGCATGAATATTGAGTTTTTAAACTCATTTATGACTCGCAAGTATGGTAATTTCTCCTCTATTTCATTTTTATCAG
>JALOMS010000774.1 GCA_025455345.1 Thermoflexibacter sp.
CTTGTAGCAAGTGGGAAGACAGAAGATGTATTTACTACAAAACTGTTGCAAGAAACTTATGGTGGCAAACTCAATATCTTAGCAGAAGTGAGTGATTTGATAAGAAAAGGGAATTATCCAAATAGAGAAAAATAAATAATTAATATGGCATCAAAAACTTTTTTTTGTATAGACGCTCATACCTGCGGGAATCCCGTGAGGGTAGTCGCAGGAGGTAATCCTCCTCTTGACGGTACTAATATGAGTGAAAAACGACAACACTTTCTTAAAGAGTATGATTGGATTCGCAAGGGGCTAATGTTTGAGCCAAGAGGGCATGATATGATGTCGGGGAGTATGCTTTATCCCCCTTCTAATCCTAAAAATGATGTTGGTATTTTATTCATTGAAACGAGTGGATGCTTGCCTATGTGCGGTCATGGTACGATAGGAACGGTTACTGTGATGATAGAACAAGGATTAGTCATACCCAAAAAGCAAGGGGAACTTACTATAGAAGTGCCAGCAGGTGAAATCAAAGTAAGTTATCTACAAGAAGGCAAAAAAGTAAAGTCTGTAAAAATTACTAACGTAGCGTCATTTTTGGCGGCAGAAGGCATAGAGGCAGAATGTCCTGATTTGGGCAAGTTGAAAATCGATGTGGCTTATGGTGGAAATTTTTATGCAATTGTAGAAGTACAAGATAACTTCGCAGGTTTACAGTATTTTAAGGCAGACCAACTCATTTCTTGGAGCAGAGAATTGAGAAAAAATATTAACGAATACTATGCCTTTGTCCACCCTGAGAATGATACAATCAAAGGGCTAAGTCATATTCTTTGGACAGGAGAACCCATAGATAAAACTTCTACTGCGCGCAATGCTGTCTTCTATGGAGATAAAGCAATAGACCGCTCGCCTTGCGGTACAGGAACTTCTGCCAGATTAGCACAGTGGTATGCAAAAGGGAAATTAAAAATTGGCGAATCCTTTATCCATGAAAGTATCATAGGTTCTAAATTTATAGGACGTGTAGAAGCCTCTACGACATTAGCAGGCAAGCCTGCTATTATCCCAAGCATAGAAGGTTGGGCTATGACCACAGGTTATAACACCATTATTATAGATGATGAAGACCCTTATGCACATGGTTTTCAAGTGATTTGATGAATTAAAAATATCAAAGTATTGTTAAAGCTAATCTAAGGGAAAAAGAGTACCTTTGTTCCAAAATTAAAGTACATACATAATGAAGCCAATTAATTTCAAAGATTTAATGATTTTTGAAAATGATAATTATCTGATTATCAATAAACCACCTCACATCTCTACGCTTGATGATAGAACTCCCGATGCCAAAGGATTAAGTATAATCAGAATGGCAAAAAAAGTCTATCCAGATGCTCAAATAGCTCACCGATTAGATAAAGAAACTTCTGGAGCATTGGCAATAGCAAAGAACCCTGAAGCATATCGCAACTTAGCCATACAATTTGAAAAAAGACAAGTAGAGAAAATTTATCATGCCATAACCACTGGGATTCATGACTTTGAAGGGGTCATGGTAGATTTGCCGATTCAGCCTTTGCCTATCGGAATTGTCAAAATAGACAGAAGCAATGGCAAAGATGCCACAACAATTTTTACGACCAAAGAAGTTTTCAAACAAAACACCTTAATAGAGTGTATGCCCTTGACAGGTCGTATGCACCAAATCCGTATTCATTTGACTTGTTTGAATGCACCAATCGTTTCTGATATACAGTATGGTGGCAAAATGTTATACTTATCAGAAATCAAACGAGGGTTTAATTTAAAAAAATACACAGAAGAACAACCGCTTATCAGTCGCGTCGCCCTACACGCTTATACTTTGGCATTCAAGGATTTAAACGAAGAAGTAATCAGTGCAACGGCTCTCTATCCCAAAGATATTAATGCTTTACTTAATCAATTACGGAATAATCTATAATCTTTGAACAAATCGATTTAAGACGTAGTTTATTTTAATAAATGGCAACATTAACTCTTTGTCATTTTTCAGGTATTTAGACTTAATCAGAAAAATTTACCATGTTAGATATAAATTCTATTCGCAAACAATTTCCTATTCTTCACCAAGAAGTAAACGGTAAGCCCTTGATAAATGCCGCTACTTCTCAAAAGCCTATTCATGTCATTGATGCCCTGACAAACTATTATCAAGGCTATAATTCCAATGTACATAGAGGTGTACACCACTTGGCAGAAAAAGCCACTCATGCTTTCGAAGAGAGCAGAGAGGCGGCTCGTAGGTTTATCAATGCAAGTTCTTTGGAAGAAGTCATTATTACTAAGGGTACTACTGAAGGGATTAATTTGGTAGCTAATTCTTACGGACGTACTTTCATCAAAGAAGGAGATGAAATTATAATTACTACGATGGAACACCACTCCAATATAGTTCCTTGGCAGATGCTTTGCGAAGAAAAAGGAGCAAAGCTAAGAGTAATTCCTATCAATGAGGCAGGAGAGTTAGACATGGAGGCGTATGAAAAAATGTTAAATGAACGTACTAAAATCGTTGCTGTTGTCTATATTTCTAATGCACTTGGCACTATCAACCCTGTCAAAGAGATTACCCATCTTGCCCACCAAGTAGGAGCTGTTGTTCTCATAGACGGCGCACAAGCAAGTCCACATCTGAATGTCAATGTACAAGATATTAACGCAGACTTTTTTGTGTTTTCTGCTCATAAGGTATATGGACCTACGGGTATAGGGATTTTGTATGGCAAAAAAGCTATTTTAGAAAAAATGCCTCCTTACTTAGGTGGCGGAGAGATGATTAAAGAGGTTACATTTGAAAAGACCACCTATAATGACCTCCCCTATAAATTTGAAGCTGGGACTCCAAATATTGGAGATACAATTGCGCTCAAGTACGCCTTAGAATTTGTCGAGCAGTTGGGAAAGGAAAATATTGCGGCTTATGAAAGTGAATTGCTCTCTTACGCTACAAATCAGATGGAAGATATACCCAGCTTAAAAATTATTGGCACTGCCAAAGAAAAAGCAGGCGTAATCTCCTTTATTGCTGATGGCATACATCACTTTGACTTGGGAATGATGTTAGATGCCAACGGCATAGCCGTAAGAACAGGCAATCATTGTACTATGCCTTTGATGAATCGCTTTGGGATTAGTGGAACAGCAAGAGCTTCTTTTGCTATCTATAATACGAAAGATGAAATAGATAGCTTCATTAAAGAATTGACAAAGGCTATTGGGTTAATGAGCAAAAATTAAAATGATTACCTCAGAAAGACGTTCGGGTAGTTTCTAAAATAGGGTATGGTATAAATGAACTTATTTCTCGTCTTTTATCACTTCCACTGGCGCGTCATGCCCAAGGTTCAGGTTGCCGTCTATGATTACTTGCTCTCCCGCTTTTAAGCCTTCGCTGATGGCTACTTGTGTGCTATTTTCGTGGGCTACGGTAACATAGTGCCACTTTGCCAGACCGCTCTCATAGCTAAAAACTACCTTGCGCCCCGAACGTTCTACCACTGCTGTTTTGGGTATAGAAATATAATCTGATAGCTCTTCCTCAATCATTACATTTACATTCATACCCTCAAGTAAGGCAGAATCTGCATTTTCTATCTTGACTTTTACCAGCACCAGTCCTTGTTCGTTCACAAAGGGATTAATCTCTATAACCTTACCCTCATATTTCTTGGCAGACATCGCCAAGGACTGTATTTTTGCACCCTGTCCTATTTGTAGGTTACTTAGCTCGGATTCTAAAATAGAGATTTCTACTACCAAATTATCTCTACTCAATAATGTACAGAAGGGTTCGGTAGTAGGAGCAAGATTATGAGGTTTTGC
>JALOMS010000175.1 GCA_025455345.1 Thermoflexibacter sp.
AATTTAAACTTCTTATTGGAGTATGTTTGTAAAATCAATGATAAATATAATAGTGCAATTTTAGTGAATCACAACCCCAATATCACTTATCTGACTGAATACTTGACAGGGGAGTCTATCTATGCAGGCATCAATTTGTTGGGAGTAGCCAATATTACTTTTGATTTGGATAAGTGGGGCTTGGTGGGACAGAATTCGGGTAAGCTATTGTGGTACAAGGAATTATATGAACCTCGTTTTTAAATAACTCATGGAAGAAATAGATAAAAAACAAGAATTGGCAAATGCTCTTACGCACGGATTGGGAGCAGTTTTGAGTGTAGTCGGGCTGATAGTCCTGCTTATGAATGCCCTAAGTATGCAGGATAATAGGCTATTTATCAGCTTTTTGATTTATGGATTAGGGATTATATTTTTATTTACAGCTTCTACACTTTATCATAGTTTCCATCGCCCCGCCACAAAGCGAGTTTTGCGTATCCTTGACCACGTAGGGATTTATCTAATGATAGCTGGTACTTATACTCCTTTTGCGATGGATTCTTTGCAAGAATCGTGGGGTAATTTGTTATTAATTTTGATTTGGGTAATCGCAGGGGCAGGTATTATTTTCAAGATTTTCTTTACAGGAAAGTTTAAAAAATTATCTACCTTTATCTATGTATTGATGGGTTGGTTAGCGGTTTTTGCCTTTGAGCCTATGTTTCGTTACATACATTTTAATGGCATGATGTTAATAATATCTGGTGGCTTGTTTTTTTCTGTGGGAGTTATTTTTTATATGAAAGAGCATAAGTATTTGTATAATCATGCTATTTGGCATTTATTTGTACTGGCGGGTGGGGCGTGTCATTATTTTGCTATTTTATTTTATACTTATCCGACCCATGCACTTATCCCTTAAATATTTTTGTATATTTGCAATATAAAAGAGTAAAATAAATGTACAGGCAAACCTAAAATAGTATTAATCAATATTTTAGGGTGAGTGAGCCAAAAGATTAGTGATATTTTGCTTTATATAATTGATTATTAAAATTTAAGAAATTAGCTTTGAAGTTACTTAGCAAGACATTCATTATTATCACCTTTGCTATTGGTATATTAGCAAGTTGTGGGGAAACTCAACAAGTGGGGAAGAAAACAGTTCCCAAATACACAGGAGCAACCGTTGAGTTTGATAGTGTAAATACATTGTATAGCCAAGAGGCGACCTTGCGTATCAAACTGTTTGGCAATAAGCAGATAGTGCTTCAGTCAGGAGATATTCTCTATCCCAAAGGCGTTCAGGTAAGTATGTATAATGCACAAGGCATTAAGACAACAACGCTGCGAGCGGACTCAGGGCGATATGAGAAGAATATTAGGGTATATCGCGCTTATGGGAATGTGGTAGTAAGTAATTTAGAACAACAGCAAACGCTTTATTCTAATCGCATGAATTGGGACCAGAACAAGAGGGAGATTTCCACAGAAGATAGTGTCAAAATCGTTACCCCTGAAGAAATTTTGTACGGTATAGGTTTGGTTTCTAATGATGAATTTAGTAGATATCGAATAAAATATCCTACGGGTATATTTAGAATGAAAGAAAATCAATGAAACTAATAGATACACTTATCCTTTCTGCCACTATTGCTCTTTTTATCATTGGTGTACATCAATTATTTGTACTAAGTGAGGGAGAGAGAGGACTGATGACAGCTATTATGGGAACTTATTGGATATTTATGATGGTTGCGGGTTTGCTGTTTTGGTATAGGTTGCGGAAGAATAGAGCAAAAAATATAGACCATCAGCACGCTAATAACTCAATCAGAAATAATACAAGTACAAAATCTATCCCCAATAACAAAAAACAAAAGAGGAAATAAAACACTTTACGACTAAGCAATGAGTATTGCAACGATTATTATTATTCTTTCTTTGGCATTTTCGGCATTTTTTTCAGGTGTGGAATTAGCATTTGTTTCTGCTAATCGCTTACACGTAGCTTTGCAAAAAAAGAAAGGAAAATTGTGGGCTGAAATTATTGCTAAACTAATAGATAAGCCTTCGCTTTTTGTAACATCTATGCTGGTAGGTAATACGATTTCTCTTACCGTTTATAGTATTTACATGGCTCAGATTTTTGACCCCTATATTAAGTCTTTTATTAATACTTACGTAGAACTGCCTCAGGGACCGAGAGATACACTTACACTTGTTGCCCAAGCATTGTACTCTACTACTATCGTATTGGCAGTAGCGGAGTTCTTACCCAAAGCAATTTCTTTGATTAATCCCGAACGCCTTTTGGCTGTTTTAGCAGTACCGATACAGTTTATTTACAAATCCTTATATCCTTTTGTTTATATTATACTTTCTACTTGCCGTTTTGTCATTACCAATATCCTCAAAATGGAATACGTAGAGGCAAAGCCTGTATTTGGGTTGACAGATTTAACACATTATATCCACAATCTTAGTAGTAATGAAAATAACAAAACAGAAGTAGATGCCAAGATATTTTCTAATGCTTTGGAATTCAAATCTATTAAGGTAAGAGAGTGTATGATTCCGCGCACTGAAATCATTGGCGTAGATAAGGCGGACGGCTTAGAAAAAGTAAAGCAAGTCATGACAGAAACATCTCACTCGAAGGTGATTATTTATGAGGAAACCATAGACAATATTGTAGGATATATACACGCTTTGGAGTTTTTCAAAAAGCCTGATACCATAGATAGCATTCTTACACCTATTATTATTGTTCCTGAAACCATGTTAGCCAATGAACTCATGCTCGACTTTATCAACGAACACAAAAGCATGGCATTGGTAGTAGATGAGTTTGGAGGCACATCTGGCATAGTAACGATTGAAGACCTCATTGAGGAGATATTTGGAGAGATTCATGATGAGTATGATACTGAGAACGATAGTGTGCAGAAAATAGACGAGGATAATTTTATCTTGAATGCACGTCTTGAAATTGACTACCTCAATGATATATACAAATGGGAAATTCCTGAAGGAGATTATGATACGCTGGGCGGTTATATCATCTCTATTACAGAAAATATCCCTCAAATAGACGAGATAGTAGAAACGCCAAAATTTATCTTTACGATTATCTCCATGCAAGATGCTCGCATAGATAAAGTCAAATTGACCATCAGACAAGCCGAAATGGATTAGCATGAAAATACGATTTCTTGGCACAGGGACTTCTCAAGGTATTCCTGTCATTGCTTGTAATTGTAAAGTCTGTAAATCTATGGATTTTAGAGATAAGAGATTGCGTACTTCTGTCCATATAGAAGTAGATGGACTAAGCATAGTCATAGATACAGGACCAGATTTCCGTCAGCAGATGCTTAGAGAAAATATTTCTCAATTAGACGCTATTTTGTTCACGCATGAGCATAAAGACCATACAGCAGGCTTAGACGACATACGCGCCTATAATTTCAAAGATGACAAAGATATGCCCGTCTATGCCCAAGAACGTGTTGCGAACAAAATCAAACAGGCATTTGACTATATTTTTGCAGAACATAAATATCCCGGCATACCAAGAGTCCTGCTAAATATTATTGATAATCAACCTTTTTTTATCCATCAAACCAAGATTATCCCTATCCAAGTCATGCATCATAAACTCCCAGTGCATGGGTTTAGAATCCAAGATTTTACCTATATCACAGATGCCAAGACAATTACAGAAGAAGAAATGCAAAAAATTATAGGTACTAAGATTTTGGTCGTCAATGCTTTAAGAAAAGAAGAACATATTTCCCACTTCAATCTGGCAGAGGCATTGTCCTTTATAGAAAAAATTAAACCTCAAAAGGCATTCTTGATACATCTCAGTCATAATATGGGACTTCACAAAGAAGTATCTTTGGAACTACCCGAACAGGTGTATATAGCACACGATGGTTTAGAAATAATCATTAAGTAGTTGATAATTAATATATTATAACAGTAACTTCTCTACTTCTTTCCAATTATTTGCTCTGGTGAATGGTTCGTACTCATCTCTCAAATTATGAGGAGCAGTAAATACAATGGCTTTCCCTTCAAAATTTTTAAGGTTTTTCAAACGGTCGTCTATCATATAATCAGCCTTAATGATACTCTTATCCCCGCAGAAAACAATATTGTGCCAAGAGATAAAAGAAAAGTTCTCTTTCATCCAATCATATTTTTCATTGAGAGAGTAGGGAAATTCCATAGCGGCAGACACGACAAAGATTTCGTATTTCTTCGATAATTTATAGATAACTTCTTGAGAATGAGGAATGATATGAAGATTTTGGAAAAAGCCTTTGCGGAAGTGATATTCGTGTACGTAGCTTTGGTGGGCATGTGGTACGACATCAAAAAATTCCTTCCCAATAAAGTCGTGCTTGGAGATTTTGGTGCCAAATTCTGCTTGGTATATATCACAAAATTTTTGAGTGGCATCCGCAATGACATCATCCATATCTATGGCTATTCGCTTCATTATTTGATTATTTTTGTCTGATATTCTTTTCCAAAAATAAAAAAAATGATTGGAATGAAATAAAATATATTAAAATAAAGTAAGGATAACCTACATACTATACAAATTAAGACTGACGGTAAAAGAACTGCCCTTTCCTTCTTGGCTTTGGATTTCTATTTCTCCTCTGTTATTTTCTATAAATTCCTTGACTAATAGCAAGCCAATCCCTGTTCCTTTCTCACCCAGAGTTCCTTTTTGGGTGGTATTTGCACTAATATCGAATAACTTGCTCATCTGCTCTTGGCTCATGCCTATACCCTCATCTATAATCGATATTTTCAATTTTCCTTTAACTATTTTATTGATAACTAATATTTTGCCGCCTTTATGGGTAAATTTAATAGCATTCGCAATTAAGTTTCTCAAAATAAGTTTTACTTGGTCAAGGTCTGCATGAGCAGATAGCTCGCGGTCAGTTTGATTGAAAATAGTAATTTCTTTTTCCTGAAGACTTTCGTCGTATAGTTTGCTTACCTCCTCGACCACATCAAAGATATTTACTTTTTCAAAAGTCGTAACCATGCCTTTCTGCATTTGTAACATAGACCATTTGAGAAGATTTTCTAATGTATCATAAAGATTATCAGCATTTTTTCTTAGTTTCCTCGAGTAGTCCAAAAATTCTTCTTGGGACAGACCGTCCATGTCCAACAATCGTAAAATCCCTCTTAGCCTATTGAAGGGGCTTTTCAAATCATGGGAGATGATAGAAAACAATTTGTCTTTGGTCGCATTCATCTTGACCAACTCTTCGGCTTGTGTTAGGATTTCCTCTTTTTGATTGATGAGTTCGGCTTGTTGCAGTAAGATTGATTCTTTTTGGTGATTGAGCAGTTCGTTTTGCTTGAGGATTTCTTTGGTACGTTCGCTAACGATTTGCTCTAATTTTTCTTTTTCTTTTAATAAATTCTTAGTATATAGCTTGATTATCAGATAAATAAAACCAATAAATAAAGTAGCATAAGCCCCATAAGCCCACCATGTGCGATACCAAGGAGGAAGAATAGAGAAAGAGTAAAAAGTTTCTTTGCTCATCTGCCGATAGTGTGTGCGTGATTTGACGCGGAAGGTATAAGTTCCTTCTCTGAGATTGGTGTATTCTTTTTGGTTCAGCGATGTCCATTCTGACCATTTCTTGTCATAATTTTCTAAGAAATATTGGTATTGATTTTCTTTTTCATTCAACAAATTATTTGTGAAAAAATTGAAAATCAGCGAATTATTTTTATATTCTAAGGTCTGTACCCTTGTATTGTCCAATGCCAAGAGAGAGTCCGATTGCGATAAACTTACTCGATAAATATAAGTTTGGATATCAACGTATGAGCTTTTTACGTTCTTGTCCAATCGATAAATAGCCTCATCATTCGCTATCCAATAGGTATTTTCTGCGTCTTCTGATAGTGTATTTGCCTTTTTCTCTATGGGTAAGAGCGATAGAGAATCTAATAAAAAGCGACCATTGGCTTGTTTTTGTGCAATAGATAGGGCATTTAATAGCCAGATGTTTCCTTTTTTGTCTTGTTTGATAATTGGGTTTTGGTAGCGCGGCAAGGAGAAATCTATATCGCACAAGTTTGTTTTCTCAAAAATTTCTTTTGATGGATTGAAGGTATAAATGCCTGTTTTAGAGGTAAATAGCAATTTGTTATCTGCAAAGTACAACTTATTGTGCTGGGTTTCATTCAGCCCCTTGGTATAATGTTTTACGTTGGCTTGCTGGACAAGTTCTTCTTTTTTGATGTTTTTGGGAAATTCTACCAAATAAAAACCATTGGAAGTGGTACCAACCCATAATCTACCATCGGGCAGTTCGTACAAACTTCTACAATCAGATTGGGTATCTTTGAGCAAACCTAAATCTTTAAACTGCTTATTTTCAAATGAATAGATACGTAATCCTCCATAAGTAGCTACGTAAATAATGCTACTATCTCTCTGTGCAACAGCAATCTGCATGATAGAATTAGGTGCATATAGTTTGCTTATTATTTTTTTGTTTTCTAAATAAAAAATCCCCTTGTTTCCACCCGCAGAGAGTATGCCGTTTTTGTAAGGAAGCAGTTGCCAGTGTTGTGATTGTGTGCCTTCTACCAGCTTAAACTTATTGGATTCTAAGTAAAAAATCCCTAAATCACTCCCCAAGTAAAAGGTATTTTTGTCTTTGAGCAAGGAATGAATGCGCCCTTTTACATCATAAAACTTGTTGAAGGTAGTAAATGGCAGACTAAAAGCTATTTTGACGATATTTTGACCGCTCCCTGCCCATAGATTACCTTGCCTATCTTCCATCAAACAATAAATATTATTATTCATCAATCCATTGGACTCGCTGATGTGCTGCAAAAGGTTTCCAGCATTGTCGATAATGAAAATCCCATTGTAAACTGTGCCTATGGCGATATTTCCATTTTTTAGCCTAATCGCACAATAAGGGAAAGAGGTACTCAATACATCATCAATAAGAGTAGGGTAGGGCTTGAGCTCTTTGGTATTCAAGTCAAAGACATATATGCCTTTTCTTTCTGTAATTAGTAATATAGCATTTTCTGTATGTTTTAGAATATCAAATATTAGAATAACAAATCTTGTGGTGTCTGTATATAAAGTTTCTATTTTTTGATTTTCTATGTATCGAAGAGTGTTTTGTGTTTCTGCTTCATTAGCTTCTGTGATATAAATTTTATCTTCTACTTTAAATGTAAATATGTAATTGTCTTTGGCGGGAAAAGAAGTAATTTTTTGATACTTTCCATGAATATCTTTTTGGAATAAGAAGATAAACTTTTGGGTACAAACATAAATGCCATATTTGGTAGTGTGTATTTGCCAAGCAGTAGGTAATATTTTTTCATTTTCTGGGAGTTGGTCTGAAAGTGAAATATATGTTCTTTTTCCAACAGAATTTTCTTGCAAATAACCAAAACCAGCTATCGTCCCTACCCATATTGTACCGTCCTTATCTTCTGCGATGGTTCTTATCGTAGTTGAAATTGATGATATTACTTCCCAAGTAGCACCATTGTAGATACACAAATCATTTGCTCCACTTACATATACCTGCCCTTTTTGATTTTGTAAAATAGCAAATACATTGGAGAGCGGGGGAGTATTTTCTGATGTATAATGTTGAATAAAAGGTACTTGGGCATTTATAGTGAAATGCGAAAAAGATAAGATGCAAGAGATTACATAAGGTAAAAATTTACTCATAAGGAGTAGGTTTTATAGTAAATATGAATGTGTGGCTTGATAGTTTAAGCAAGCGATATACCAAATATTTAACTTAACGCATAAAAGCAAGACTACAATACTAATTTTCAAAACATTCTTTTGATAGTATGAGTTTTTTAGCATTTTTGGATTGTAATTAATCAAAAAAGTAGTACAAATGAAAAAAATAGAAATATGTTTTTCTCCTAATTTATTGAATTTATACAACTTAGCGGGCAAAACAGTGGTCATTGTGGACATTTTGAGGGCTACCTCTTGTATGGTTGCGGGGCTGGGGAGCGGGGTCAGTAGCATAGTTGCTGTTGCCAATTTAGACGAGTGTTTGGCTTTGAGGGCTGAAGGCTTTGTCTGTGCGGGAGAACGCAATGGGCATAGGGTAGAGGGGTTTGATTTGGGCAATTCACCTTTTGAGTACATGACAACCCAAGTACAAGGCAGAAAAATAGCGATGACGACTACCAATGGCACTCAAGCCTTAGTCCTATCCCAAAGTGCTTCTCAAATAGTCATTGGCTCTTTTTTAAATCTTTCCTTCTTGGC
>JALOMS010000176.1 GCA_025455345.1 Thermoflexibacter sp.
TGGTGGATTTTAGCGTTAAAAGTTTCATTATCAAATAAATCTAATAATCTTACTATTTTTGAAAACATGTAGTAAAAATTTAATTTTTAGATACTCAATCCCCTTCATTTGACAAAATCAAGGAATACAAACATACAAAAATCCTCAAATTCATTTTATTATTGCTATAAAAAGCTAATTTTGGAACATAAAAGCAAATAGAATATTTGAACCTGGTAATGAATAAAAAACATAAAGCAATCCAAAAAACTACCCATCTTTCGCCCCAACCTATTTTATTGAACTTAGATTGGAAGTATGTCATTTTATTGGTATTGATAGGAAGTATAGTATGGCATCCTGTGTTAAAAAATGCTTTTGTAAATTGGGATGACGGGGAATACTTAGTAAAAAATTTGGTAGTACAAAAGCCTTTCCTTTCTAATTTTTGGGAATTGGTTACTTATAAAATTAATAACTTCCATGTTCCACTTACACTGCTTTCTTTTCATATAGAATTTGCTATTTTTGGATTAAAACCCTTTCCTTACCATCTGAATAATCTCTTGATACATTTAGCCAATGTAGTTTTAGTTTATTATTTAGCCAAGCGTTTAATATCCAATTACCAAAGTCAAATAACAGAGAATAAGCCAATTAATATGCAACTATTTGGTTTTATTGTTGCCTTAGTCTTTGCTGTACACCCCATGAATGTCGAGTCAGTAGCTTGGATTACAGAGCGGAAAGACTTACTCTCTACTTTTTTTCTACTTCTCTCTATAAATTATTACTTGTCAGCTTTTTACCATTCACAAAATATCCTCCAAAGCAAAAATTATTGGTTAGCTTTTTTATGTTTTATTTTGTCTTTATTAGCAAAGCCACAAGCTATATTCTTACCTATTATCCTACTATTGATTGATTATTTCTTAGGCGTGAAAAAAGTAAAGTTATCTATATTACAAAAAATTCCTTTTTTCTTAATTAGCTTATTAGTAGGCATTTATCTCTTAACCAATGTAGGTACGAAAGTCTTAGCTTATTTGCCTACTTATAGCTTTTTTGACCGTATATTATTCTCTTTCTACCAGTTAGCCCTATATATTTTCAAATTCTTTTTTCCTATCAAGCTATCTGCCTATTATGCCTATCCTGACAGCAATGCTATCCCCATACTCTATTACATCATTCCATTTGTTTGGATTGGTCTAATTGCCCTCATTTATTGGAAATTTAGGACAAATAGACTAATCATTTTTGGCTCTTTATTCTATTTGTTCAATGTCATAATGTTTATGCAGATATTCAGTGCCAATACTTCTCTTGCTTACGAAAGGTTTAATTATCTTGCTTATTTTGGCTTATATTTGATAGGAGTTTATTATATATTTCATATCTCTACTTGGCAGTACACTTGGATAGTTTTCTCCTTGTATATGAGTATTTTATGTCTTATGACTTTCCAACGTACTCAAATATGGAAAGATGATAAAAGTCTTTTTACAGACATGATTCAAAAAAATCCAAGTGATTTTGAAATGCAAAAAATAGCTGCCAAAAGTTTAGGCGAATACGCCAATACGCATAATGATTTCCAAGAGGCTATTGTACAATATGGCAAACTGATAGCATTAGATGCAAGTATTGCAGAGGGGCATTTGGGACGCGGCTTTGCCTACTCCAATACAGGAAACTTGTTAGGAGCTGTCCAAGATTTTTCTAATGCCCTCAAATGTAGGCTGTCTGACAGTGAAAAAATCAATATATTATTTAATCGAGGCACCTGCCTTATGGACTTAAAACAATTCCAATCTGCCATTAATGATTATTCGGTAGTCATACAGTTCGCTCCTAATTCCATAGGAACATACCAAAATAGAGCTTTATGTTTTGAAAATTTAAAACAATATGATAAAGCCATAGCAGACTATCAGCAAATCATTAAGTTAGGTGGTGGTACGCAGGCTATCTACAATAGAATTCAAAAATTGCAAAATCTGTAATACTTTATGAAAAGAGAACACTACCTACTTTTGGGCTTAGTTATAATAGTATTTGCTGTTATGTCCCCTGCCCTAAACAACGAATTTGTAAATTGGGACGATGAGGTATATATTACTAAGAATGAAGTAATTAAGCAAGTACCATTTTCTAACTTAGAAGACATTTTCACTAAAAAAATCAATGGATTTAGTGTTCCATTTACTTTACTTTCTTTCCAAATAGAGCATTATTTATTTGGCTTAAATCCCCTTCCTTATCACCTTGCTAATTTATTATTACACTTACTTAATGTTGTTTTAGTTTATTTTTTTGTTAAAAAATTAGCTCTTGGTAGTAATTATTTAGCTCTTTTTGTAGCACTACTTTTTGGGATTCACCCCATGAATGTAGAATCCGTAGCTTGGGTTACAGAACGCAAGGACTTGCTTTATTCCTTGTTTGCATTATTGAGTATAAATTATTATCAATCACTATCAAGCTATGATAAACGACTTTTTAATGACAAAAGATATTGGCTTTCTTTGCTATTTTTTGCCTTTTCTCTATTGTCAAAACCGCAGGCTATATTTTTACCCATGATTCTATTATTAATTGATTATGTGAGAGATATACCAAGTAACAATACTACCTTTTCTATTCAAGATTTAAAAAAGTTCTTACTGAAGCACTTGTTCTATAAAATCCCATATTTGGCGATAAGTATATCTACAGGGCTATATTTAGTATTTAATGTAGGGGCAAAAGTTTCTGATAAAACGCAGGATTATAGTTTCTTAGAAAAGTTGATTTTCTCTTTTTATCAAGTTGGCTTATACCTAACTAAACTATTTTTTCCATTTTATCTCAATAATTTTTATGAGTATCCTCTCAAAAATGGAGATTTTTATCCTATCATATTTTACATCACACCCTTGATTTTGATTGGGTTAGCAATATTATTTTTTTGGAAATTTAGAAATAATAAGATTGTCGTTTTTGGCTTATTGTTTTATTTTTTTAATATTTTTATCTTCCTTCAGGTATTTAGTGTAAATACAGCAATCGCCTACGAAAGATTTAATTATTTGGCATATATTGGTCTATTCCTAATCATTATCAGCTATTTACAGCAAATAAAATTTAATGACATTTTAAAAATTGGTGCATTTGCCTACTTGCTTTTATTGGGCTTTTTATCTTTTCAAAGATGCAAAATCTGGCAAAATAATATTACGCTCTTTGCAGATATGGCAAAAAAAAATCCTAATGACATAGATGCCAATAAAATTGCACTCAAAAACCTTGGAGATGAATACATGACAAAAAAACAATATACAGAGGCAATAGAAAAATATACGCAATCTCTTAGCAAAGACCCTCTATACGAACAAGCCTATTTGGGTAGAGCATACACTTTTTTCATTACACAAAGGTATCGTGAAGCGATTACAGATTATAATAAGGCTTTAACATTGCCTAATATGACACAAGAAAATGTTTTACAAATACTTTTTAATAGAGGCACTTCTTTGATGAATTTGGGCAGTTATGATATTGCAGTGCAAGATTTTTCTAAAATTATCCAAATTAATCCTGCTTTTGTTGCCGCTTATTTGAATCGTGCATTTTGCTTTATCAAATCAGAACAAATGGAAAATGGCAAAGCTGATTATGAAAAAGTATTACAATTAGACCCTAACAATGCAATCGCAATCAGACAGTTACAGCTTTTGAAAGAGCTAATAAAGAAATAGATACTTACTTATTTGGCGAATTTTCTTGGGTGGAAAAGGGGTGGAAATGGCGGTGAAATTTGAAATTTACCAAAATAGATTGGAAAAATTGGGGTATATTTTTGTAAATTAGCAAGCCTAAAACTTTCTTAATAACTAATCTAAATAATTATACATAAATCCTTCTTTATCAATCATTAAGATACTTTGAATGAAGAGATATTTCAATAAGCCTTTATGGGTATTTAATTAAATTTCTTCATGTCTTTGTGGTTCAATTAAAGAGAAGTCCAATATAAAAAACTAACCAATGACACCAGAACAAGCACAAAGCGAAATTGCTGTACTTTCTAAGAAAATCAATTATTACAACGAAAAATATTACCAAGAGCATATTTCGGAAATCTCTGATTACGAATTTGATATGCTCCTGAATAAACTCATTGACTTGGAAAAGCAGTTTCCCCAATTTGCACAGCCCGACTCCCCTACGCTTCGCGTGGGCGGTGGCATTACCAAAGAGTTTGTTACTGTTACCCACAAGCGACCAATGCTTTCATTGTCAAATACTTACAACGAACAAGATTTGAGAGATTTTGATGAAAGGATTAAAAAAGCACTGGGCGATGAGCCTTATGAGTACATCTGCGAACTCAAATTTGATGGGTTTGCCATGAGTTTGCACTACGACAATCAATTCTTGACCACAGCAGTTACCAGAGGCGATGGCGAACAGGGAGATGACGTTACTACTAACATCAAAACCATTAAAACTGTACCTTTAAAAGCTGATAATGAAGCACTTTCTTCTAATTTTGAGGTGCGTGGCGAGGTGGTCATGCCGCATGAAAGTTTTGACAAAATCAATGACGAGATTGCCAAAGAAAATGAGCAAAGAGCGCAAGAAGGAAAGAAATTACTTACTTTTTTGGCAAACCCAAGAAATGCCGCTTCGGGTACGGTAAAAATGCAAGATTCTTCCGTAGTGGCAAAGAGAAATCTGATGTTTTATGGTTACGACTTTTTGGCTGATAATCAGATATTTAAAACCCATGAAGAATCATTACAAGCTCTGAAAAAAGCAAAATTTAATATTTCTTCGGACTACGAAAAGTGCAAGAACATAGATGAAGTCATCGACTATATTAACCGTTGGGAAAGCAAGCGTTACGACTTGCCTATGGACACAGACGGTATCGTGGTGAAAATCAATAGTTATGCTCAAAGGGAAACCCTTGGTTTTACCGCCAAAAGCCCGCGCTGGGCTATTGCCTACAAATATAAGGCTGAAGTTGCCACAACTATCTTAGAATCAGTTACTTTTCAAGTAGGCAGAACGGGAGCAGTTACTCCTGTGGCAAACCTCAAACCTGTAAAATTGGCTGGAACTACCGTCAAGCGCGCTACGCTACACAATGCCAATGAGATAGTCCGATTAGACTTGCACGAAGGCGATACAGTTTTTGTGCAGAAGGCAGGGGAAATTATTCCCCAAATTACAGGGGTGGACTTGTCCAAAAGACCGCAAGGTGTTTTCCCTATCAAATTTGTAGAAAACTGCCCCGAATGTAACACCTTACTCATTCGCAAGGAGGGAGAAGTTGCCTTCATCTGCCCTAACGAAAAAGGCTGTCCACCACAAATCAAGGGGAAAATGGAACATTTCATCAGTCGGAAAGCGATGAACATAGACAGCTTGGGCGAAAAAACGGTGGAAACATTCTTTCAGGCGGGCATGGTAAAAACCGTAGCTGATTTGTACAAAATCAAGAAAGAAGACATTTTAAAATTAGAAGGTTTCAAGGAAACTTCTGCCACTAACATCTTAGCAGGAATTGAAAATTCTAAGCAAAAACCTTTTAAAAATGTACTTTTTGGCTTGGGAATCCGCTTTATTGGCGAAACAGTAGCAGAAAAATTGGCTAATTTCTTTAAAAATATAGAAAATTTACAAAAAGCAAGTTTGGAAGAACTGACCACTGCCCCTGAAATTGGGGAGAAAATCGCCCAAAGCCTAATTGAATATTTCAAAGATGAGGATAATCTCAAACTCATAGAAGACCTCAAACAAGCAGGTCTGCAATTTACCGCCCAAGACGAAGACAAACCACAGTTGTCCAACAAGTTAGAGGGAAAAACCTTCTTAGTATCAGGTACTTTTGCCAACTTTGAACGAGATGAAATCAAAGACGTGATAGAGGCGCACGGTGGCAAGGTGCTTTCTGGCGTTTCGGGCAAGCTGAATTACTTAATTGCAGGGGATAATGCAGGCGGTAGTAAGTTAGAAAAAGCGGAAAAGTTGGGAGTACAAGTGATTTCTGAAAATCAGTTTTTGGAAATGATAGGGTAAAATGCTATGTTTGCGTAAAGAAAAATATAACTCCATGAAAATCTGCAAAATATACATCAAAGATTATTTACACTTCAAAGATTTTGAGTTAGACCTCAACAATCCTCATACAGGCGAGCCTTTGGAGAAAGTTTGTTTGATTGGCAGAAATGGAACAGGTAAGACTTTGTTTTTGAATTTGATAAATAAATTTTTATCAGGTGAAGATATTATTCCTTTAATGAATAAAGCAAATTATAGTCTAATCATTTTTAAAGTGTGTCTTGAAAGTCAAAAGTTTTATGTTACTTATCGTTCTTTAAATCAAGATTTTATATTGCTTGATGAGGCAGTAGAAAAGCATTTCAATTGGACAAACCAATTATTGGAAGGAGGCTATAGTGAGAATTATGTTCTAAGACATATAATTAAAGATAAGAGTCTAATTAATAAAATTACTTTTCGTAATAAATTTTCTAACTTACTCATTCATATTCCTTCTGAATCTTACCAAAATCTATCCAAATCCATTAATGATGTTCCTCAAACTAATCTAAATGAGGCACTTGCTTTGTTCAAAGATTTTCCTTTTAACCATGAAATTTCAGCCAATACCATTGGTCAATTTTGGAAATTATTGATTTTTTTAATCAAAAAAAGGCAAAATGAATGGGAGGAATTTCAAAATCAAAAAGGCAATCAAGACAAAACGGTAAGGCAACTCAAAGAGGAATTTGATGAAAAGAATCCCAAAATTTTAGAGAAAGTCGCAGAGCTTTGGAACAAAATTTTGGAAAAAGCAGGACTTGAATTTGACTATGAAAATGCCAGCAATCCTATCCAATTGAATGACAATTTGAAGGCTTATATCGTCCTTAAAGCAACTAAACAACCTATACAATACAATCAATTAAGCACAGGTATTCGCAATTTTATTTTCCAAGTAGGGCATATTTACTCATTGTATTTCAATAGGAAAATAGAAAGAGGTTTCTTGCTCATAGACGAGCCAGAAAATAGCTTATTTCCTGATTTCCAATATGATTTGATTAGCATTTATCAGCAAATTATCCAAAATACACAATTATTTGTGGCTACACATAGCCCTATCATTGCGGCACAATTCGAACCTTATGAGCGAATTATCTTGGATTTTGATGAAAATGGGTGGGTCGTGAGCAGAAAAGGGAAAATGCCCACAGGGGACGACCCCAATGATATTTTGATAAAAGATTTTGGTGTTCGCAGTATTTTGGGAGAAAAAGGGGTAAAAAAGTGGGAGCGATACATTGAGTTACAGACACTTATTAAAGTGGAAAAAGACAAAGCGATTAAAAGTGAATTACTAAAAGAATATATGCAAATTGGTAACGAATACAATTTTAATCCCAATGCAGTTTCTTAGCAAAAATCCTCAATCTGACCTCATAGGGAAAAGACTTGCCTACTCATCTCCCAAAGACAGAGGTGTGTTAAGAGCGCAATTGTTAGCAGAACAAAAAGGGTTTTGTGCTTATAGTGAGCGGTTTATCCAAGAAACTGATAAGCATGACATTGAGCATTTTTACCCTAAAAATGAATATCCAGAAAAAGAAGATGACTATTTTAACTTATATGTGGTATTGTCTTGGGTAAATGAGCATAAACCAAAGAAAATCAAGCCTTTTTTGCCAATTTTAGAACCAAGCTCTCCTACTATTTATGATAAAATCAAGTATGATAAGGGTCTTTTTGTCGTTGTGAACGAAGGAGATAAGGAAGCTGATAATTTTATCAAATTTTTAGGATTGAATAAAATTGAATTGTTTACTGATAGGCAAAATCATGTACAAAGAATCAAAAGTTTAAAAAGTTTGTGTGGAGAAGATAAGGAAATATTTTTGCAAATGCTTCAATCTGATAAACTTAACCTTAGTTTTATTACTGCGTTGGAGGTAGAATTGAATATGAATCTGAATCTGAATGGTTTACTGTGAATAATTTGTAGTCAGTTTTTGGAAATGATAGGGAATATTTAAAAATAAATTTTATAATCTAACTTCATAAATCACATGAAATTTATCAAATATTTATTATTCATTTTTAGTTCTTTCGTTTTGTTTTCTTCCCAAACGAATGTTGCTCCCAAAGATGAGTTGAGTGGAGCATGGCGCATGCAACATAGTAATAACCAAGAAACTGTAAAAATCTATGCCGATGGATATTTTATGTTTGCCAGATTTGACAAGGAAGGAAAAAAGTAT
>JALOMS010000177.1 GCA_025455345.1 Thermoflexibacter sp.
CTCTTTGCGGCATTCACATTTTGCATATTGTGTGCGCCAAAAAAGCGTACAGCAATTTTGGTGTGGTCGATGATGAGATAAGTAGTACCATTCTTAACTTCATAAAGATGCGTATTATAGGCTATTCTATTTACATCGCTACGCATATTGTTTGATGTACAGGCTACGGTAGCTAAGTCATCTTCTTCGCAGTAGATAATCGTTCCTGCTTTTGGGGTACTTGCCGCAAATAGCTCAAACTGATGGACATAATCCTCAAAATTAGGGAAGATATTAAAGTGATCCCATGCAATACCGCTTACCAAGCCGATATGGTGTTGATAGCGCATGAACTTAGGCGTAGGGTCGATGGGCGAAGAAAAATACTCATCTCCTTCTATAATAATGATAGGAGCGTCTTCAGTTAGTCTGACTGTGCCGTCCAAACCTTCCAAAGTCGCACCTACCGCATAGTCAAACTTTTTTTGATGAAAATTCAATACATGGACTATCATGGCAGTAATGGTAGTTTTTCCATGACTCCCAGCAATGACCACTCTTTCCTTGTTCATACTTTGCTGGTAGATATATTCGGGGAAGGAATAAACCTTCAAACCTAATTCTTGCGCTTTGAGGAGTTCGGGATTGTCTTTGCGGGCGTGCATTCCCAAAATGACCGCATCTAAGTCTTGAGTAACTTTGTCAGGAAACCAGCCCTCATGCTCAGGAAGTAAGCCAAAACTCCTCAATCGTCCTGCTGAAGGCTCATAAATCTCGTCGTCAGAGCCTGTAATTTGGTATCCTTTTTGGGCGAGCGCAATCGCCAAGTTGTGCATAATGCTGCCACCTATCGCTATAAAATGAACTTTCATCTTGTAAACTTATATGGTATAATTTCACAAAATTATTTTGTTTTTGTGAAAATAGAGGGAATGTTAAAGAAAATTATGTTTTACTTACCAATACCATTTTCATTTTATCTGCTTTGGCTATGTTTTTATAAAATTCTACCCAATCTTTGTACTTTTCTTTGGGAAAACGTCCTTTATTTAGACTGATTTGGCGAGTGTAAATAATCTTATTGTCCTCAAATTGGACACTTGCCTTATAATCTCCGAATACCGATTTGAAGTTTACATCTTCGGGCTTATGTTCTAAATAATAACCTTCTGGTAGTTCAAAAGTAATGGTTTCTTTGTCTATGTATTCATAATCGGCGACTTGCACCTCTTCTTTGCGATTTTCTATCTCGTTGGGTATTTTCTCCCATTTGGAGAATAGATTGGGTTGGATGAAGAAACGCTTTCCACTTTTAGAAGCTAAGGCATTGATTTTCAGGTTTAACGTTTCTTTTACGACAGGAATTCTACTTTTTTGGCGATTCAAATTAAAATCTGCAATCTCAAAATTGGGAAGAGATATTCTCTCGTACAGCCATTTTTTTTGTTCTTCTTTAGAAAGAGTTGTATAATAATCCATGTTATCTTCATCTTGCTGTAAACCAGTGTATTGGGTATTCACTTGGGCAGTAGCATTCCCATCTATGTCTATTTTTATATTGGCTTTTCTGTCTAAAACATTGTCTTTTTGGGTGTAGTTGGGTGTTCTGACTAACTTGCCGCCCTCTGGCGTAATCAATAAGGCATAACGGTCGCCCGTGAAATTGCCCATATAACCTGCCGCTTGAGATTGGCTCGTACACTCTAACCAAACGGTATCTTTTTCTATGGGAACGCACAATATAGCGTGATTGAATTGGCGAGAGGGAAAAGAGGGGATAAAATCATCTTTTTCTTCTGCTCCAGCCTTTATCAAAGTATAATAAGATTCTATGCCCGCATATTTGAGTAATGATTTCATATAGTTAGACAAAGCCTTACAGTCGCCATAGCCTTTGCTATCTACTTCCGTAGCAGGAAAAGGTTGCCATCCGCCAATGCCCAATTGGATTCCAACATAGCGCGTTTTTGATTGCATATATTCGTATAAGGTCTTGATTTTGTCTAATTTGTTAGGAACATTTGCGACTAATTCCTGTACTTTGGCTTGGGTAGCTGGAGGTAACTCCTCTCTGCCTTGACTTAGCAAAACATTCCATTCTCCCAACTTTTCCCAACTCGTCATATCACCTTTATAGCCTTCTACCTCAAAAGTGGTTGGGGCAATCATCAGTATTTCGCGTGTTTCTACGCCAGAGGGCGCAAAAGCTTCTCTTTTAGGCTTGGTAGGAAGATTTTTCCAAACCCATTGGTATAACCTCTTGCCATCTCTTTGTGAAATATTGACTTTGCTACTTAGATTGATTTCGTGATAACGCAGTTCGGGAAAGCTATTAGGAATCATTATTTCAAAAGTAGAATTTTCTATGGAAACTTTAGGATTAGGTTGGGGATACCAGTTTTCATAGTGCAACAAATTTCTATCCTCGACTTCGTACTCAAACTCTACGGTATAGGGATAAGGGACTCTTGCCAAAGTAGCAATTTTGATGCGATTATCTGAAACAAAAGTAAAGCCGTCAAAAGCCCCCACATCTTGGATGTCAGATTTTTTCAATTTAGAAACTACCTTGCCAAATTGGTCATATACCTTACCTTCTATGAAATTTACCTTGGTGAGTTTGTCATACCCTACGCGGAGTTTGCTGTAATTATCAGCGTCTTCATTAAGAATAGTAACTGCATAGAGTATCTTTTTGGTGGCTTTCCCCATCTCTTGGATATCAAGGAATTCTCTATCTTCTCTTACGACAGCTTGCGCTCCCTTGATTAATTCTTCGGGGATTTTACTCACCTCGTATTTGGGCGGGTCGCCTGCATAGAGATAGCAAGCCAAGCAGGTAAATGTGAACGATAAGATTAGTTTTTTCATAAAATTAAGATTTAAAAATTTGTTTTTTTATTACCAATTAGTGATTAGTGATTAGTATCTATTTCTTTTTCAGTACTATATCAAAAAATCTACTTATTATTTCGGGGGAAATGCGTGTTATTTTGCCTTTTTCTATTTTTGCAAAACCTGAAATCTTTTTTTCTTGGGTGTCAAAAATAATAGAAGATATATGAATATGTCTTTTTTGGTGGTGCAATTCCTCATACCTTCCATTGCTTAATGTAAGAATAGGTTTGTTTGTACCATAGTTATAGTTATTTGCTTTTGTAGGTTCGTAAAGGTGCTTTTTTTGGTCTTGGTACTTGTCGTCTCCACTACTCATGAGCCATTCCACATACATTTCTTCTGGCATTTGTGCGTAGCCTGTATTAAAAATAGTAGTGCAAAGTTGTTCTAAATCAGTATATATCATATTATCCTTACTTTTCTCATATATCTTTCGCATAGTTTCTGCTTTAAGTAGCATCGCATTGATACAATTTGGGAAGTATCTAAGTGCTAAATTGGTGCATTTGAGGGCAAAATTTTCATGGTTTGTAGGATTTTTCCTTTCATAGCCTTTTGCCAAATCTACTAAGGTAAGTGCAATACTTTGCTTTTGGGAAAGTGTATCCATGTAAATTCCTGACATGATATTTTGGTAGCTCACATAACCGCTTGCCATTATCCAAGCGTCTATCGGAAAAGTCTTAGAGGTAAGTTCTGTATTATAGAACTGCGTTTTCTTGCTATGGCACTTGATATAAAGGTGATGAGGTGCAAGCGCAAGCCAAGCGGGTGCGCCTAACTCATCTGCTAAAATTTTATAGAGAAAGGGCAAAGAGTGGCAATTACCTGATTTGCTGACTAATAACTTACTTACAAACATTCTTTCCCAATTTTTTTCTCCTGCAAAATCTTCAAAATCATACTGATAAGGCAATATTTTTACCAAGTCATCTTTGGTAGAAAGTGTATCAGAGAGGTAGCGAAAGATTGCGGCATTAGTAAGTACAGCCTCTTTGTCTTTTAGCTCATAATCCAAAGTGATATTGCTTTTTACAATTTTTACGAGTTGAGTAATGTCCTTAATTACTTGGCAGAAGCCCTTGTAATCCAATTGATTGTCTAAATAAGCATTTTCTGTAATGAAAACTGCTCGTTTGAAATCCACCTTTTGCCTACCCTGCAACATTCTTTCTAACTCCTTGTACGCCTGCTCGTATAGTTGTTCATCGGTTAGTAAAATAGTTGCTTTTTCTATTTTCCGAGTAGGATAGAAATTCCTTGAAGGTAAAACAATCGGCTTTTTTAGCTGTATTAGTTTTACTTCCTGAACTCTTAAAGGCGCAATTGCAATATAGTTTTGCTTGCGACAAGCAAAGAAAAATAAGGGAATAAGAAGAAAAAGAAGGTTTTTCATGGTGTTTAAGATTGTTGTCGATTCTTAAATTTCTCTAATAACCTAAAATAAAAGAGGTTTCTCTACAATTTCTGCCATGTTTTCATAAAAAATAGAATTTATTATCAATTTTTATGATTAGATTTTATATTTAAAATCTCCTTTTTGTTCATAAAATCATCGTATTTCTCTATAATAGAAAATAGTAATGCAATAGCTTGTTTGTTATTCATTGCACAGAAATCAATCATTTTATGATAAATACCACTTCCCTGACCTGCTATTCCCAAACATTCTCTAACGCAAGATATAAAGTCATTATCAATTAGATTTATAAAAGTATCATCTTGTATATGATTAGTTTCAATTGCATAGGCACGTGGCAATGGATGATTATAACATCTAAAACCAATATCAAAAACATAGAAATCTTTTACAGAATTTAACCCGATGTTACTAAAATTGCCTTTCAAATAAACTATTAATTCTTTGTATGAATGAAAAGGCATAGAAGGATAGAGAGTATCCATACTCTTATCTTTTGTAATTGGAAATTTGCTATATTCATTAATTAGCTCAAATGCTTGTAAAGTCCCGTTTTTTACCGAAAAAAAATCTATAATTTCTCCCCAACTTCTTTCTATCTTAATCTTGTACTTATCTTTAACAAACGAAAGAAAACAATTAGGTACAAAATTCTCTGGCTTATTGCTACCATATAAGTTACAAGCAAAGAGATAACCTGTAATAAAAACCTCTAAATCATGGGCATTTTCTATGCTATACCATGCTGGATTTCCTTTTATATTGCTTAGTAATGAGTATAACATAAGTTTATTCTTTTACTGTTATTTCTTTAACATATTTTTCCAAAGCCGCTCCTGTTTCTCTTGGATTTTCACTTCGCATTCCATCAAATTTACTCCACCATTCGCTTGCTTCCATACCATTTGGGTTCATATTATCGTATATATACTTTTTACCATCTCTGGTTACTTCAATAAATTCATGGTATAACTCAGATTCACCTCCCATTTTCAAAGACCTTTCAGCTATTTTCTCCCCATTAAGGAAGATAAAGTTGCCTGCCCCATCAAATCTTAAATGACGGATGGTTGCTCCACTTTCTGCTAATTTGGGAGCAACTTTACCTATAAACTCTCCTGCAAACTTATCACAAGTACCAACAATTCCAGCACTTTCTAATTTACTTGACAAGGCACTAACCTTATTCCAAAATGCAGCAGGAGGAATTTTTGCAAATAAACCTGCACTTGGACTCTTTTGGAATAAACTACTTGTTCCTAACATATCTAAGGTCGTTCCAAGAATTTGCCCTGTTGGACTTTCTTTTATCCATTCATAAGCAATAAATAGTTTTTGATTATTCTGTCCCCAAATGTCATAATCATCAATTCCATAGACACCATATCTTGCATAAGTAAGGTTGCCTTCTGTATCATATTTATTATCCCACTGTGCCTGCTCGCGGCTAACCAAATTCATTGCGGCAACTTGTGTTTCTGCAAAAAGAAAAGCAGCTACAAGATTAGAATTAATATTCGTCAAATCTACTCTATAAGCTTCTTTGGGTTTAAGACGATAATCAAAAGGCTCTGCTCCATCTAAATCAATTGCTTGTATAGGTGTATTCCCTGCAAACTGATAAGGAGAATAATACGGAAATTGCCTCGCCAGAGGGTCAATAGACAGAAAGCGTTTCATGCCTATCCCTGCGGGGAGGCTGTCTAAGTCTTGTGCAGTTTGGTAGAGGGCGGCTTCGCTTTTGCTTGCTTGCCACTCGTCCCATCCTAAGAGGCGTTGCGCTTGTACGCTTAATGTGCTGATAAGAAGTGCTGTGAGGATTATTAGTTTTTTCATTTTATTTTTATTTATTTTGAGCTTTTTCGCCATTGACTGTATTCTTCTTTGGACATTTGGGTAAAGCCTATCCTGTCCATGTATTCGTATAAGTTGTGCAGGTAAGTTACCTTTTCTTTGAGTTCGGGGTACTTATCTATGTCTTTGTAAGCTGGATTGCCTAATTTTTTCACCAATTTGGCTACGTCTTTGGTTACGTAGTTAGACTTGATAGCCAATGCCTTGATGTCGTTAGCGTTGTATTTGAGGCAGATATTGGCAAGTTCCAGCACCAAGTCATCATAGCCAAACTGCGCTTCATAGCCATTTGCTAAGTCCATCAGGCAAGAAAGCATAGTGGCTTTCGCACTTAGCGTATCCAAATATACTCGATTCTGCAATGCTTCCCTTTTGATATAGCCAGAAGCAGTAAGCCAAGAGTCCGTTACCAAGTGTCCATTAGTCGTTTCAAAATTAAGCAAATTTCCCCTTTCATCTTTGATTTTGATAAAACTGTGGCTTGGTGAATAGGCGATGTATGCCTTTACGCCTATTTCTTCTGCCAGAATCTTGTAAAGCAAGGGCATAGAGTGGCACTGTCCCTTATTGGTTCTCAATAGCTTAGTTACGAAAAACTTGGTATGGTCTTTTTCACCAAAAGGGTCATCAAAATCATACTTGGGTGGGTAGTGAACAAGCCCACTTGCTAACTGCACAGTATCAGAGAAAAATTTGGTAAGTATTTGATAGCGAATTTTGTATTTTGAAAAATCCTGCTTTGTATTTTCTGCATATTGTTTCATTTTTTCTACCCAAGCATTGACTTGACTTTCGTATTTTTGATAGGAAAGCGTATTGTTGTGAAATGCGTTTTCTACCAAAAATACTGCACGTTTTACACTTTGAGGGCTTTTACCTTCTGCCATTGCCAAAATCTTTTGAGCAGAGATAAGGTATTGATTTGTATGGGCTTGTTTCTGTTTCTGTAATTTTTGTAAGTATTTTTCCTTTGCCTCGTCTGCCTTGATTTCTGCCAAAATTGCTCTATACTCTATCTCTTTTTTATTCGCAATTTGCTGGTGCATTAACATTGTTTGCAAAGCCTCTACCTGCATACGCCTCATTTCTGCTTCACGCATTTGCTGTAAACTGTTTGCAGAAGTGGGAGATTGGAATAAGGGATTATGTGTAGCACTATTTGTCGGGCTAATAGGCTGAAATCTTTGTATTTGTGGGATTTGGGCAAATACAAATTGTAAAGGGAAGCATAATATAATAAGCAATATTAATTTCATATCAATATTTTTTAGCTACAATACAAACTTAATGAAAAGCAAAATATTGGTGAAACAGACTATCAAAATTTTTATTGGAAATCACCCCCTTAATAATCACTAATGACCAATTACAAATTACTCATTCATCATTAGTCATTAGTAATCATTGATTTGTATTTTACTTCTTTTTCAGCACAATCTGTTCGTTCTGCTTGCTTACCACTTTGGCAAAAAAGTCTTTCAAATGCTTGTATTCTTCTGCTTGGAAGATGGCACGAGTAGTGGAAAACTTGCAAATAATTTGTACTACATTGGCAATTTGGTTATTCACCAAATAGTCGAACTTTATGGTTTTGTCCTCAAACATAGTTCGTACAGGTTGAGGCATTTCCTCTACTACATAACCTTCTGGAATCGTGAAATTCAAATAATAGGTTTCCTCAAAAGGATAGGCAAAATCCACAGGGAACTTGCGGTCTTCTAACTTAAGTGGATTTTCTTTCATCTTGAAGCCAAGCATGGGGTTAAGGTAAATTTTATCCCCTGCCACATCTGCAAATTCTGTATTTTCATAATTTGCTTTGCCTTTGAGCGGTTTCTCATAATCATTGAGATTTTCAAAACTCACTTTCATTTTGCTATATTCGCTTTCCTCTGATTGGGTTTCTCCCTCATTTTCAGATGTTTTCTCTTCTTTTTTGCCTAAATCCCTACGAGCGTCTATCGCCTCGTATCCGTTCAGGGTAAAGTCCATTTGTCCTTTGATTTTGCCATCTGCGCCCAACTCCAATTTCGCATAGACCATTTTAGATGATTTGTAGCGATTAAGTAGATTAGCCCAGCCAAATTGGTCTTTTTTGATGATGAGTAG
>JALOMS010000178.1 GCA_025455345.1 Thermoflexibacter sp.
ATAGATGTCAAATTAGGTAATTATAAAGTATCTATCTTAGGAGAAGTACGTTCTC
Source organism: Thermoflexibacter sp. (assembly GCA_025455345.1). Taxonomy (GTDB): domain Bacteria; phylum Bacteroidota; class Bacteroidia; order Cytophagales; family Thermoflexibacteraceae; genus Thermoflexibacter. The sequence continues at coordinate 56 of JALOMS010000178.1, forward strand.
CAAACAGATATTTTATTTTTAATAGTAGAATTAGTATATTTGAGGGCTTAGCAATGGCAGGAGACCTGAAGGATTTTGCAGATAGGAAAAATGTAAAACTGATACGTCAGACCGAAAAAGGAACAAAGACTATCATCTTAGACCTTACTGACCCAAATCTAATGAAATCTCCTTATTATTTCTTGCTACCTAATGATATTATGATTGTTTCACCGAGCAATACACAAATCAAAAGGAACAATTTACCCATATTGACTACTGTTTTTGCGGCGATATCCTCGCTTGTATTGGTATTGAGATTTTTTGGTTATTAAGATTTAACTTTAAAAGATTTAAGAAATTATGAGTTTGTATTTTAAGAACGAAAGCTTAGACTTGGGCTATATATGGAGTAGAATTCGCGCTCATTGGTACTACTTTGTAATTTCTATTCCTATCATTGTCAGTATGGCATTTATCTATGCCAGAGGCTTGGACAGGGTATATGCTTTTAGCTCCAGTCTTATTATTAATACTCGCCGCTCAGGACCTACGAGTGCTGGTGTATTGTTAGATGTAGGCGAAGGCTTTGACCCTAAGATAGAAACTGAAAACGAAATAGGAATCATTAGCTCTGTAACGATGATAGAGCGAGCCATGCGAAAATTGGGCATAGGCGTAAGCTACTCTATGGAAAAAAAGTTTAAGCGTTCGGAACTCTACAAAAACGCTCCCTTCAAAGTGCTACTTGATTCCTCTGCCCAACAGCTAATCGGAGTCAAATACAATATTACTATTCTCTCTGATACAGACTATAAAATATCTTTTGAAGCAGAGCAAGCCAAAGGATATATCCCAGAAAAAGAAGAAGTTACTGACTTCAGATGGAGCGGAAAGTTTGAGAAAACGCAAAAATTTGGAGAACCTATCAAAAAAGAATTCATTAACTTGACTATTATTAGAAATGAGAAGGTCAATGTAGATACAGAAGCCCGCTATTATTTTGTACTTTCCAACTTGTATGATGCCGCAAAGGGTTATAAAAACAAGCTCAAAGTCAAGCCCTTAGAAAAAGACTCTTATATACTACAATTAGAAACGCAAGGCACTAATTCTCAAAAAGAAATAGATATATTGAATAGCTTGATGGAAGTATTTATTGAGAGAGATGTGTATGAGAAAAACTATAAAGGTGTAAAAACTTTGGACTTTACGCAAGCACAACTCAAAGAAGCCTTAGAAAACCTCTCCAATGCTCAAGCCCAATTAGAAGGTTATAAAACCAATAAGCAATTGGTAGCCATAGATGTGCAGAGCAATGCCACGATTTATGGGATTGAGAGATTAGAAACTGACAAATCTTCCTCAGAGGTAAGGTTAAATTATTATAAAAATATCTTATCTATCATCAATAATGATAATCTGCTCGCAGACGCTAAAATCCCATCTATGAGCAATATCATTGACCCTACTTTATCTGGTTTTTTGAACCAGTTTGCGAATCTACACCAACAAAAAGTAACTTTAGAAATATCATCAGGTGAAAAAAGAGCCATACTTCAAGAGGTAAAGACCAATATGAATACAGTAAGAAATCTGATGAGAGATTATCTGACAAGTTCTATCAAGAATTTTGATATAGAAATGAGAAACTATAATCAACGTCTTGGAGATTTTCGTAGTAGGGCAGAGCAACTCCCCCAAAATCAGGTAGTCTTAAGCGAATTACAAAGGAAATATGACTTTGCCAAACAGCGTTATGAATTTATATTAGCAAAAAAAGAAGAAGCAGACATTAGCTTAGCTACCAGTACGCCAGATATTCGCATTGTGGACAAGGCAAGACTGATAAGTGATACCCCTGTTTCGCCTAATACGCGATTTATTTATATCATGTCCCTATTAGCCGCCATAGGTTTGCCATTAGGACTTATCATCGTCAAGGACGCTATCAATGACAGAGTAAGAAGCAAAGAAGAACTTTTTGAACATACCCAAATCCCTCTGGCGGGAGTCTTTGGGAGCGGTGGGAAAGGCATAAAAGTAGTATTAATAGAACAACCGCGTACCTTGATAGCAGAAACAGTGCGTAGCTTACGTACCAATTTGGACTATTTAGGAGAGAATGTGTATAAAATTATTGGCATTACCTCACATAGCTCCTTTGAGGGTAAGACCTTCTGCGCTGTCAATATCAGTGCCTCTTTTGCTTTGGCGGGAAGAAAAACCATCTTGATTTGCGCTGACTTGCGAAAATCAAGTATAAAAAATTATTTTAATGTACAAGAAGATGGTCTTTCTAACTTCTTAGCGTCTTATCTGCCAAGCTCAACCAATGCCCTACCCCTCCAAGCGGTCATTCAAAGAACAGAAATCCCTAACTTGGACATTATTCCTTCGGGAATGTTGGTAAGTAATCCTTCAGAGTTACTTAGCTCTGAAATTATGTTGGAAATGATAGAAGACCTCAAACTGAGATATGACAAAATCATTATTGATACTCCGCCAATTAGTTTTGTTTCTGATTACTTCACCCTGAACAAGTTGATGGATTTGACGCTCTATGTAGTACGAGCCAATAGAACTAAATTTGGTTCGTTGGAAGAAATCAATAAATTAACAAATAGTGGCAAACTGAAGAATGTCAAGATATTATTGAATGATTTTAAGTTTTCTTCCAGTTATGAAACTTCCTATCATAAAGGAGGCTACGCTTAGAAAATAATGAAGCCCTCAACATTGGGTTGTGTTTTAATAATTAATCTGATTAGTTCAAGGATGCTAATCTTGCTCTACTTCCTATTCATGTAGATTTGAAGCCCTATGCGAAAGTCCAAAGGATTATTAGCAAGAAAATTTCTTTGCTTAAATGCTCTTTGGTAATTAATACTTGCCTCGATGCCTACGTTGCGCGAAATAAAATAAGTACCCCCTGCGGAAAAGTTCAAAGCACGAAAACTACCATCTACGGCATTGTTGTACTGCTCCCAAGACTTGCCGTAGTCAAAGCCTGTTTCTGCGAATAGTTTGAAGCGAGTAGGTAAAAAGTAGTAACGCGCAAAAACATTGGCAAAAGTATCTTTTTGGTTATCAGCCATTTGAAATTCATTTTGTCCCCAAGTGAAATTGAGACCTATGCCACCACCTACCAAGAAATTATTGGCAAGAAAATAGCCAAACTTAGGTTGTAAGAAAATGCGATTGCTATTGGAGCTAAAATTAGAAAAACCACTGCCCCCCAAAGTCCAATTCCCTTTTTGGGTAGGAGCGATGAAAGTTGCCTCATTCTCTTCTTCACTTGCTTTTTTCCTTCCTAAGTAAATTTGCAAACCAAGGTTGAAATTGAGCGCGTACTGTGGAAAAGTATTAAAAATACCTCCTTGACTGCGATAGTTATATTTGAAAAGCCCTTCTAAACCAATACTTTGATTGAAAAAATAAGTAGCACCTATGCCTGCTCCTACATTCCAAGAATTGATATTAGGGGGTATAGTATTGCCACCAAAGACTTCATTAAAGTTATTTTTATACCAGCCACGATTATACTCTGTTTGCCCAAACCACTGCATACGATTGGAGAGTTTGAAGTAGCGTCGCAAAAATACACCTGCTGAAAATGAAAAAATATTTGCTTTTTGACTGAATGTGGAGCGTTCTGTGAGTTGGTATATCATTGGCAAATTTGCACCAAACAACCACTTATCTGCAAAAAAATAACCCACATTGGGCGAGATATTGAGCAAGCGATTAGAACCAAGCCCATTTTCATACCTATTAATGGTATAGTGCGCCGTGCCGCCTACCAAAAAATTACCTTTTTCGGTTTGAGCAAATAAAACGTGAGAAAAAATAAAAAAGGTCAGAGTAAACAAGAAGTGCATTTTCATAAATTATGAGAAGTTTAAGTTTTCTATTAGTTACGACAACATACCAACAAAGGTGGCAAATGGATTGTTAAAAAAGTTTATTTTTTAATCAAAACCTTACAAAAAGAAATCACTAATTTGTATATATCTTAAAAATTATTGATTTTTGTTTAAGTAAGCTTTGCGTTTATTGAACTTACTAAAATTCTTATCATTAACGTTTTTAAATCAACCCAATTTTATGGAAAAACTGTTTTTATGCCTCTGTTTTGTGCTATTGGCAAACCTTAACTTTGCCCAAGAAAGCAATGTAACGCTCGCCCCACAATTCCCACAAGCAGGGAAAAAAGTGGAAATTTCTTACACGCCAGTAAAAGCATTAGAAAATGCCAAAACACTCTCTTGTGAGATTTATTTTACCAGAAAAGATGAATTGATTGCCTCTGAGATTAACCTTACCCAAAGCAATGACGTTTGGAAAGGGACATTCCAAGTGCCTGACACCGTCCAAAGTATGATTTTTGTATTTGTTGATGGGGATAAAAAAGACTACAACGGTACAGAGTGGTACACATCTTTGGTCTATGACGCTAACCAAAAACCCATAGACAATGCCTATGGAAGCTTGGCAACTGCCTACTCACGTTGGTATTATCTCATCAATGGAGATAGCGAAAACCCTAACAAAATCATGGACTTATACGAAAAAGAGTTTGCGCTTTATCCTGCTAAAAAAGATAGTATTCCTTATTTGTGGGGCTATTTCAGAGCATTAAAAGAAGTAAAAAAAGAACAAGCGAATGAAACTATTGCTCAAATATTGTCAGTAGTCGAAACCAAGAAAGACCTTGATGAAACTACTTTAGGCTTTTTACAAGGAAATTACGAGCGTTTGGGAAACAAAGAAAAAGCGGAAATGTATGGAAAATTGATGAAAGAGAAATTTCCGCTGGGAACAAACGCGCAGTGGGAAAGTTATAACAAAATTCGTGAGGCAGAAGATTACGACAAAGCAAAGGCATTGGCAGAAGATTTTAAAAATAAATTCCCCAAGTCCCGTTATGTGGAGTTTATAGGCGATATGTTAATTGACAAAGCATTGAAAGCAAAACGCATGGACGTATTTGAGGAACTTACTAAAAACAAAACCATTGATAATCTTGCTTTTATGTATAACAATATTGCTTGGGAAGCAGCTGAAAAAGGAGAAGACTTAGACAAGGCGGTGGCACTTTCTTGGAAAGCGACCTCTTGGGCAAAAGACAGGCTTGATAAACCTGTGGACATGAGCAAAAAACCTTCTTATATGACCGAGAAGGCATATAAAGAAGAAAATAAAGGCACTTATGCGATGTTTGCAGATACTTACGGCTATATTTTGTATCAGCAAGGCAAGTACGAGGAGGCTTACCAGTACATGAAAGAGGTAGTGGCGATTAAGAAAAGAAAAGATGCTGGCTACAATGAACGCTATGCACTTGCACTTGCAAAAAGTAAAGATAATGCTTCTCTAAAACCTGAATTAGAGGCATTTGTCAAAGACGGTGAGGCTTCTGCTAAGATGAAAGAAATGCTCAAAGAAATATACTTGAAAGAAAAAGGGAGCGACAAAGGTTGGACTGCTTACATCGGGGAGTTAGAAAAAGAAAGCAAGGCAAAAGTAAAAGCAGAACTTCGCAAAAAACTTATCAAAGAAAAAGCACCTGATTTTATGCTCAAAAATTTAAAAGAGGAAAGCGTAAGTTTGGCAAGCATGAAAGGCAAGGTGGTCATTGTGGACTTTTGGGCAACTTGGTGTGGACCTTGTATTGCTTCTTTCCCTGGTATGCAAAAAGCAGTGGACAAATTCAAAGAGGATAAAAATGTAGCTTTCCTATTTGTAGATACTTGGGAAAATGTCAAAGACAAAAAGCAGAATGCAAGTGATTTCATCAATAAGAAGAAATACACTTTCAACGTATTGATGGACAACGAAAATACCGTAGTTACCAGCTTTGGTGTTTCGGGGATTCCTACCAAATTCATCATCGACAAAAACGGAGATATTCGTTTCAAAAGTGTAGGTTTTTCAGGCAATGCAGATGCCGTTGCCGATGAAATTAGCATGATGATAGAAATGATAAATGAGGAAACAAAGTAGCCAACAGAAAACACGAAAAATATAAAAAAGTTTCTCTCACTGATTCAAGGCTTAGTTTAGCCTTGAATCTTTGTTTATGCTTATCAATGAGTGAACAATTATTTTGATTAAAATAGCAAAAATCAGTAACTAATAAATTGTTTTTGCGTTGATTTAAGTATAAAATCCTTCAAAAATTAACCACTCAAACTATTTTAATCAAATGAAAAATTTATTGTCTTTACTGTTCTTGGTACTCTTGACAGCAAGCTGTGCCTCTATTAATTACAGCACCAACTACGACCAAAAAACAAAGGTCGACATCAAAAAAGTAGCAATAATTACGGAAGCTATAAAACAGGAAGGTTTTGTCGATTTCTTTTCCCAAGAACTCGCCTTGCAAGCAAAGCGTAACCAATGGGAGGTTCTGAGCCTTTTTAAAGACAGTTTGTCTTTTACCTCCAATGCAGAAATAGCTCAAAACATAGAAAAATTTAATCCAGATGTAATCATTGAGTTGAAAAGAATAGAGAATGTTCCTATCAATGAGAATTCCCTGTGGGGGAATAGAAATGTGGGTTATAGTGGTTCTTATTACCTTGGGGTAAGGAAAAAAGGAGAAACTATAACTTATTGAAAATCAGTTGTTAATGTTGATAATGAACAAAGTATTTATAACTTTATGGCAGGTGAACGAGGCTACGAAAGTACCAAACCCTATATAGAACTTGTAGGTAAGCGCGCTTCCGAAATCTTAGCAAAGATAATGCAGGATAGTAATAATCAGTAAGATACAAGAAAGAGATTCTATTTCTCTGAAGCAGTAGAATCTCTTTTTTTAATAAAAATGAATACTTAATTGCCATATTCAAGTTCATCTCCTAATCTTTCAATGCTAAGCCTTTGTTTAGATAGAATAGTTATACTTATAATAGAGAGGGAGGTATATACACTGTGCTACATGTATTTTGTTGTATTATGTTTTCTCACAAAAATAGTCAGACAACAATCCTCTCTTTGCCACAGTAAATGTTAAATTTTTCTTCCTTAGCAAAGCCAATTAACGTCATTCCTACTTCTTTTGCCAAATCAACGGCTAAGCTCGATGGCGCACCTACGGCTACAATGGTATGAATACCTGCCATCATTGCCTTCTGCACCAATTCAAAACTAAGCCTCCCACTTACCCACAGTAACTTGTCCTCTAATGGTAATTTGTTTTGGGCAAACATCGCTCCTATTACCTTGTCTAAAGCATTATGCCTGCCAACATCTTCCCTGATTATCAATATATTGCCTTTGTCATCAAAAAGTGCAGAAGCATGCAACCCACCAGTATATTTGAAATTGATTTGATGTGCTTTGGCTTTCTGATTCAAAGAAAAAATCAAATCTTGTGTATAGCTTTGTTCCAAAGAATTAGCTGTATAACAGCTCATTGTCCTGATAGATGCTATGGAAGATTTGCCACAAATACCACAACTGGACGTAGTATAAAAATTTCTTTGTAGCCTCTCCCAATCAATATCTACTGAAGGATTCAATATTACTTTGACTATATTTGTGCTTTCTTCCCCTTTATTACTATCCATGCAATACCTAATGTCCTTTATTTGGGAAAAATGCTGTATAATACCCTCTGTAAACAAAAAGCCTAAAACTAATTCAAAATCATGAGTTGGGGTTCGCATAGTAACTGCTATGCTTTTTTCTTCTATAGAATAATCGTTCTCTATAACAATTCTGATTTCTAACGGTTCTTCTACTACTAACAAATCATCAATTCCGTTAATGACGTGTTGAGTTTGTCCTTTTACTTGGAATATTTTTATATGATTGAGGCTTCCTTTATTCATAGCATATATATTTAAAAAGTACAATTAATATATTAGATTTATCACATTTTTACTGACTCAAAATATTGTTTTTATTATTAAACTTAATTAATTATACAGCATAAACAATTGATTTGCAATAATATAAATTATATTTATAGATTAAAGAATTAATAAAATACAATTTAATTGTTTTAACATATTAATCAAAGAAATCATTGAAAAGTGAAAATAAAAAATAAAAAATATATTTAAAATTCTTGTATTTTTGAAAATACTTCTTACATTTGTCTTATCTTTAAGTTTTAAATTTACTCATCATCAGTCTTTTTTTTATTAAACTTACTTTATCATCTTACCAAATCAATTATTTCCATGCATGAGACACTATTTACTGAAGA